>NZ_JACOOO010000051.1:0-1242 GCF_014287825.1 Clostridium hominis | reverse complement strand
TCACCCGTCCGCCGCTAGCTTCACTCCGAAGAGATCAACTCGCTCGACTTGCATGTGTTAGGCATGCCGCCAGCGTTCGTCCTGAGCCAGGATCAAACTCTCAATAAAAAGTTTAATCTGTTGCTCAAATTACTTTGAGTCTTTAAATATTTTAAAAACTCTCAAAAGAATTGCTGGATTTATTTTAACTATATTCTGTTCAATTTTCAAAGACCATATTATGTATCGCTTCAAGCGACTTCTTTATCTTATCACTTCGTCTTTCAACTGTCAACACTTTTTTAAAACTTTTTTTAAGTTTTTGTAGCTGTTGACCTCAGCGACGAGATTTATAATAACATCTATTTAATTCTTCTTCAGTAATCTTCTATTAATTTATTAAATTTATTCTTTTATTTCTCTATTTTTCTCTTATTTTCTCTTATTTTCGATTATTGACACGCTAGGATAGGTGGTTATTACTTTTAAGCTTATTATTGTCTTTTGGTTAAAGTGTTTAAATACTTTTCCTCTTATAAAGATAAAATTAAAAAGTATAAATTAGATAGAATTTATACTTTTTATCTTAATATATAATATGTAAATTTAATGTATTAAACCAAAGTTAATAAATTTACAAAATAAAATAATTAATTCTGACTTTATATATTTTATATTTAATATCTTAATTATATATATATCTCTTTTACCTAAAGATATGTATTAATTTAAAATTTCACTTATATATACTTTTATCTTTTCATATCTTAATCGATCCTTCACCAGTTTATTTGTTTTTTTTAATATCATAGCATTAATTTTGCTTTCTTATTTCTTATGTTTTTAAATTTCTACTATTATATAAGCTTACAATTTAATTAAATAATATCATTATAAAATTAAAAAAGGTAGTAAGAAAAATTCCTACTACCTTAAGTATGGTGACCCCTAGGGGAATCGAACCCCTGTTACCACCGTGAAAGGGTGGTGTCTTGACCGCTTGACCAAGGGGCCTTAAGTCTATTATTTTAAAAATAAAAAGCTATGAGTACCATAGCTTTTTATGGTGGAGGTAAAGGGAGTCGAACCCTTGACCCCTTGCGTGCAAGGCAAGTGCTCTCCCAACTGAGCTATACCCCCATATAACCTAGCAACGTCCTACTCTCCCACACAGTCTCCCGTGCAGTACCATTGGCGCTGTAGAGCTTAACTTTCCTGTTCGGAATGGGAAGGAGTGTTTCCTCTACGCCATCATCACTAGAT
>NZ_JACOOO010000045.1:0-1399 GCF_014287825.1 Clostridium hominis | reverse complement strand
CATCTAGTGATGATGGCGTAGAGGAAACACTCCTTCCCATTCCGAACAGGAAAGTTAAGCTCTACAGCGCCAATGGTACTGCACGGGAGACTGTGTGGGAGAGTAGGACGTTGCTAGGTTAGCAAAAAGACCTAAGTTAATCTTAGGTCTTTTTTTGTTATATAAAATTACTTTATAAGGCTAAAATCATATTACCTTATAATTAGATATATTAAAATGTGATTTTATAAATATAAAAAATATAATCAAATAATATTTTAATGTTCAAAAGAAATCTTACAGATCTATATAGTAGTACAAGGGGGAAAATATATTTATTATTAAATAAACAAAGAATTAAATATATAATATAATATTTTTTTAAAACATCGGAATGGATAAATAGTATATTTATAGGGTAAATTGAAATAGGATTTCTAGGTTTATTATGTATTTAGGATGGAAAGGAATTATTTTATTTAGTAAAGTTGATAGTAAAGGTATATAGATAATAGAAAATAATACTTAATTAAATAATAAAAATTATAGTATATAGTAGGTTAATTAAATATTTGGATTTAGTATATGATATATTTCATATATAAACTTGGTTATTATAATTCTAATCATGACAATTTTTATTATATCTGGACGTTATATACTTAAGTTTAATATTAAAATATATAAAGTAAATAAATACAAATATTAAATAAGGAGTAATTTAAAGCTTAAAAATCTTTAAGTTTTAAATTGCTCCTTAAAATTTTAGTTTAAATACTAATATTAACAGCAGTTGTGGATAATGTTGATTATGTTTATAAGTATATATTATTAATATAGTTATATTGTGGATTATGTTAACTAAGTGGATAAGTTAGAAGTAGAAACAAAACACTTTACCTAGCGTATCAATAGTAGAAAAAGATAGTAAAACAGAGATATACATAGAAATATAAATAAAAAGTTCATTTTATAGGAAAAATTTAATATATTAATTATAAAAATTGGTGGTAAGATAAATCTCGTCGCTGATGCGAAACAAATAAAAACACAAGATAAAAAAGTGTTTGACAGTTGTTTTGATAAGTGATAAGATAAGTTTCGTTGCTAACGAAATGATGTGAAAAAAACTTTGAAAAAAGTTGTTGACACAAAATTAAGTCGGTGATAAGATAAGGAAGTCGCTTGAAGCGATAACAAAATATGGTCTTTGAAAATTGAACAGAATATAGTTAAAATAAATCCAGCAATTCTTTTGAGAGTTTTTAAAATATTTAAAGACTCAAAGTAATTTGAGCAACAGATTAAACTTTTTATTGAGAGTTTGATCCTGGCTCAGGACGAACGCTGGCGGCATGCCTAACACATGCAAGTCGAGCGAGTGGAGTTCTTCGGAACAAAGCTAGCGGCGGACGGGTGA
>NZ_JACOOO010000028.1:0-1417 GCF_014287825.1 Clostridium hominis | reverse complement strand
TCACCCGTCCGCCGCTAGCTTCACTCCGAAGAGATCAACTCGCTCGACTTGCATGTGTTAGGCATGCCGCCAGCGTTCGTCCTGAGCCAGGATCAAACTCTCAATAAAAAGTTTAATCTGTTGCTCAAATTACTTTGAGTCTTTAAATATTTTAAAAACTCTCAAAAGAATTGCTGGATTTATTTTAACTATATTCTGTTCAATTTTCAAAGACCATATTTTGTTATCGCTTCAAGCGACTTCCTTATCTTATCACCGACTTAACTTTGTGTCAACAACTTTTTTCAAAGTTTTTTTCACATCATTTCGTTAGCAACGAGACTTATCTTATCACCTATCAAAACAACTGTCAAACACTTTTTATCTTGTGTTTCCGTTTGTTCGCATCAGCGACGATATTCATCTTAACACCTATAAAATAGATTAAATATTAATATTTTTATGATTTATTAAGATTAAACTGATTTTCCTTAAATTTTCTCCCTTTTACTTTATTTTAATACTATTGATACACTAGGTTCTGTGGTATATTTACTGTACTATAGTTATCCACGTTTCACACATTATCCACAACATAAATGTATTAAATCAATATTCTTATTAACATAATTAACACTATCCACAAATTATAAAAAATAAATAAAATCTAACTTTTATCTTCTATTTATATATATTAAGAGTTGCTTTATCATACTTAATAATAATTAATTACTTCTTTTAATTATTATATTATTTATTAAAGTACTAGTAATAGTTGGATGAATTTTAACTTTTTTCACTTCAACTATAAGTCCCTAATATATTTGTACTAAGTTAAATTACCAAATAATATTCTTATAAATTATAGTTTTTATAATCAATAAAATGAGAAAACTTTTTTATAATTATATAAATAATTATAAACCTATATCAAACTAGAAGTAGAGCCACTGATATAAAGCGATGACACTAACAAGTACTACTCATACTCTAAATAGGTTTATCACTCCTATATCTTTTCATTATGCTACAAAAATAACTAGTTACTCCTTATTTGATACCTTTTCAATAGTAAATAGATTCATTGCTCCAAATTTAATTGTATACATGCTAATTCTTCTTGTATATAGTTTCTGTATACATTTAAATAACTTTCTATTTCTTTCTACTATATTTATATAATACCCTCTATTATAAATATTGAAATATAATAGATGATTTTTTACTTATATTTATAGGCTTTTTAGTAGCATTAGTATAAATATTGGTATTAATTATATAACAAAAAAAGATCTAAGTTATACTTAGATCTTTTTGCTAACCTAGCAACGTCCTACTCTCCCACACAGTCTCCCGTGCAGTACCATTGGCGCTGTAGAGCTTAACTTTCCTGTTCGGAATGGGAAGGAGTGTTTCCTCTACGCCATCATCACTAGAT
>NZ_JACOOO010000036.1:0-3082 GCF_014287825.1 Clostridium hominis | reverse complement strand
TCACCCGTCCGCCGCTAGCTTTGTTCCGAAGAACTCCACTCGCTCGACTTGCATGTGTTAGGCATGCCGCCAGCGTTCGTCCTGAGCCAGGATCAAACTCTCAATAAAAAGTTTAATCTGTTGCTCAAATTACTTTGAGTCTTTAAATGTTTTAAAAACTCTCAAAAGAATTGCTGGATTTATTTTAACTAATATTCTGTTCAATTTTCAAAGACCATATTTGTTTGCCGCATCAAGCGACTTCCTTATCTTATCACCGACTCAACTTTGTGTCAACAACTTTTTTCAAAGTTTTTTCACATCATTTCGTTAGCAACGAGACTTATCTTATCACCTATCAAAACAACTGTCAAACACTTTTTTATCTTATGTTTTTATTTGTTTTGCATCAGCAACAGGACTTATCTTACCATTTTACTTTACTATATGTCAACAGTTTTTATTAAAAAAATACTAAATAAAAAAGCAGTATTAATTTTATCGAATAATACTGCTGAATATGCTGTCAATGATCGCCTTATCGCCTTTTTTTACTATGCTATTTGGAGTCCCACTTATCAAAATCACATTGTCTGCCAAAGCCTTTACCTCATCTTTATCATGACTTACTAAAATAATGGTACTCTTTTTTTCATAACTTATAGTTCGTATTAAGTTTATTAAAACATTCTTTATTTTTGCATCTAAAGATCTAAATGGTTCATCTAGTAATAAAACATCAAAATCATATAACAATGCTCTTGCTATATTAACTTTTTGTTTCATTCCTCCACTTAATTCATTAGGATATAAATATTTTGCCTCATTAATATCTAAAATTTTTAAAATTTCTTCTATTTTATCATTCATTATTTCTCTTTTATATCTATTTTTTATAACTATACTTAGATTATCGAATACATTTTTCCAAGGTATTAATCTATCTTCTTGAAATACATAAGAGATTTTTATGCCATTTGCAAGTAATTCATCACAAATATAATTCAATAAAGTTGTTTTTCCACATCCTGATGCTCCTACTATACAACTTATCTTGTTATCTTCAAAATCTATTGAAAAATTATCATATATTACTTTATTATCAAATTTAACATTTACACCTTTAATAAACATTTTTATCACCCTTTATGTATATATCTTTTATCTATAGTTTTGAAAAACAATTCAAATATATATGATATGATTGTTATTATTATTATCCAAGAAATTATATTTTCAGTATTTAATTGCATCTTTTCTAATTGAATTATTGCTCCTATTCCATATGTAGGTTGAGAATATACTTCTCCTGATATTACAACTTTAAATATTAAAGAGAAAGTTGAGCTTATTACTTTATTGAGCTCAATTATAATTATAGGTACTATAATGTGCTTCATCTTATCTTTAACAGATATCTTATAAACATTACACATTTGTAATAAATTCTTATCTATACTTACTATTGTATTTAATATTGCATCATAGAATATAGGAAGAGATATCATTATTCCTATAATAACGGGAGCATAATCCTTAGATGTCCAAATTAATAATAAAACTATAAAGGCCATAGTTGGAACGGCCTTTATAATTGATAAAATAGGTAATATACTATTATATATTAATTTATTAAAGTAACTTAGTATTCCTAAAATTAATGCGATGCTAATAGATATAAAAAAGCTTTTTACGCCTCTAATTACACTATAAAAAATTATAGTTACAAAATTCTTATTACTTACTATTGTTATAGTACTCTTTATTACATCAATTACAGATGGAAATAATAATCTATTATCTATATATATAGATGCAAATTGCCATATTAAAAGTATTATTATAATTGAAAATATAATATACTTATTGTTTTTCAACGAATAATGGCTTGTACTCATCTTTTTCTCCTTTTGCTTCTGTATCTATTGTATTAAAGTATACATTATACTCATCCATACAATCATTTATATCAGTAAATCCTAAATTGCTATTTTTCATGGATTCATTTATAACATCCTTATTAAAAGTTATCCCTAACTTTTCACATATAGAAGCTATTTCCTGTGGATTATTTTTTGCAAATTCTTCTGCTTCTTTAAAAGTATTTATTAATTGCTCATATACTCCACTATCTTTAATCTCATTAAGAAACTCTTCTTTTATTACTAATGTAGATTGTGGATATCCTTCTTTTACATTATTATATTTTGCCCATTCTTCATTTAAGTTTAATATTATATTTAAGTTAGGATTTTTACTAATAACTGTTGATAACACAGGTTCTGGTACTATTGCATATTCTGGTTTTCCTGCTACAAGTAATGGTGCTAATTCCGATGCAGCTCCTACATACGAAAAATTTATTTCTTCTTCTGATATATTATTATTTTTTAATATATCTTTAAAAATTATATCCGGGGTTAATCCTTTTCCTGTATTATATATTTCTTTACCTTTTAACTCACTTAAATCAGAAATATTATTTTCAGATACTAAATAAAGTGATCCCCATCCAATCGTTCCAACAATTTTATAATCTAGTCCCTTCTTATATGCTTGAAGTGCTAAATTTGATGGGATTATTGCTAGCTCTGCTTCTCCCTTCATAAGTTCTGAAACCAATAAATCAGATGTTTTCTGAACATCGTAATTTATAGTTATATGTTTTATATTCTTATTATCTTCCATTGCCTTACTTATAGCTATACTTGGCAATCCATCCGGTGTAATTAGTCTTACTTCTTTTTCTTCATATGTTTCTTTAGTATTACTACAACCAACCATAAAAATTAATAATGTGCTAATTATACATGTAATTATTTTTTTCATGATTCACCTCCAAGATTTATTTCATAGCTATATTATACAGTTAAGAATCCTATTTTCCAATATTTACATTGCATTTCCCACTTATTTTTATCGAATAATAATTTATATTTTTATATAACAAAAAAAGACCTAAGTATAACTTAGATCTTTTTGCTAACCTAGCAACGTCCTACTCTCCCACACAGTCTCCCGTGCAGTACCATTGGCGCTGTAGAGCTTAACTTTCCTGTTCGGAATGGGAAGGAGTGTTTCCTCTACGCCATCATCACTAGAT
>NZ_JACOOO010000003.1:0-4202 GCF_014287825.1 Clostridium hominis | reverse complement strand
TCACCCGTCCGCCGCTAGCTTTGTTCCGAAGAACTCCACTCGCTCGACTTGCATGTGTTAGGCATGCCGCCAGCGTTCGTCCTGAGCCAGGATCAAACTCTCAATAAAAAGTTTAATCTGTTGCTCAAATTACTTTGAGTCTTTAAATATTTTAAAAACTCTCAAAAGAATTGCTGGATTTATTTTAACTAATATTCTGTTCAATTTTCAAAGACCATATTTTGTTATCGCTTCAAGCGACTTTCTTATCTTATCACCGTATTTAAGTTATGTCAACTATTTTTTAATAATTTTTCTAACTATCAGTTGTATTTCTACCACTGTCTACTGGCAACGAAGATTATATTATCATTTAGCATCTTCTTTGTCAACTTAAAATATACATATTTTTATTAACAGTTTAGTGTAATTGTTTACTATCCTGTTTAATGTAGTAATATTATAAAATTCACAACACATTTATTCTTATTACTAACAAAACAGAGTCATATATATCAATTATATAACCCTATTTTGTTAAGTTTTATTATAATTTATATTATTAATCCCTTTATAATCTATAAGTTACAAAAGAATTTTTTAAAATTTAATTACTTTTCTTTCATTTTATTAAACATTTTATTTAATTTATTTACAAATCTTTGTTCATTTTTTTCTTTCTCTAATTCATTCTTATCTATTAATCTAGTAATATCCATTATAGGTTTTATCTTATCTATAGTATCTTTATGTCCTTTAAATATTCTTTGTTTTATTACATTAGAATCGAATCCCAATATTTCTTTTAAATCATATCCTTCCAGATCATCAGGTATAATCTCTATAATGTTAGTATTAGGGTATAACGATTTATCTATAACACTATCATTAGCTAAGTGTACTACTATAATAATATCACAGCCTTCACCATATACAGGTTGTATAGGAACATTATCTACTACTCCCCCATCTAAATATTCAGCATTATTTATTTCTTGACTATCATATATCATTGGTACCGCAGATGTTGCCCACAATATCTTTTTTATGTCTTCTTCAGAATTATTGTTAATATAAAAATATTCAGTTTTAAGATCTGGAAGCCTAGTGCATGTAGCATATCCTTTTATGTTTGAATTTCTAATAGCATTAAAGTCCATCTTATCCACAAACTCATTCATGCCTTCCCTAGTCAATGTTCCTGCTTTTAAAGCCTTAGGGATATATTTTCTTATAAAGTTTATATTCTTGGCACCTATTGCATACAATACACCTTTAACTAATAATTCTTTTTCATCTATAGGAAGTAACTGTTCTTTTTTCACATTTTGCCAAAATTCCTCTGCCATATCATATGCCCCTTGTTGAAAAAGCATTGCATTAACAGCTCCTATAGATGTTCCTGAAACAACTTTTATGTATTTATCTATTCCTAATTCAATAAGTGCTTTCCAAACCCCAATTTGATATGCACCTCTTGCCCCTCCTCCAGCTAAAACTAAACCTATTTTCATATTATCCTCCTATAAATTTAGATTGATAAATATCAATTACCATGTCCTAATGCTTTAATAATAATTAATGCTGTATCTTCTATAGCTCTTTGAGTTACATCTATTGTTTTACATCCAAGCTTTCTCATAACCTTATCAGCAAATTCAAACTCATCTAATATCCTAGCATCTCCAGCATATTCTATATTAGATGGTATTCTATGAAACTTATCTAATCTACGTTTTCTTATTTCTATTAATTGAAGTGGATTAATTGTTAGCCCAAATATTTTATGCTTATCTACTTCATATAGTTCCTTAGGGATATCAACTTCAGGAACAAGAGGTATATTTATAGCCTTTATCCCTTTATTTGCTAAATACATACAAAGTGGCGTCTTAGAAGTTCTCGAAAGACCAACTAATACTACATCTGCATTCTTTAATCCTCTATAATCCTTACTATCATCATACTGCATTGCAAACTCCATAGCTTCAATACGGTTAAAGTATGCTTCATCAGTCTTCCACATAGCTCCTGGATCATATTGAGGCTGTTGATTTAATATAGATGACGCTACATTTATTATTGGTCCTAATACATTTACAACTGTAACATTACTTTCAATAGCTTTTTGAGTTAAATACTCTCTTACATTTACAGTAATTATAGTTGATACTATCATAGCATTTTCTTCTTCTTTAATTTCTCTAATTACTTCTTCTACATCTTCTAAAGTTTTTACATAAGGTACTCTCTTAATTTTAACTTCATCATTAAACTGACTAGCTGCGGCTCCTGCTACCTGATCTGCTATTTCCCCTATTGAATCTGATACTGCGAAAATCTTCAACATTTTAATACCCTCCGTTTACCTATTTTATTCTTCTGTAAAATCTAAATTTTAGAAATATTTACATATTATTTATTATACCAATATTTTAGAATAAATTTCTATTATAATGAATTGTTAATATATATATGTTAAAATCATTTATATAAACTTAATTCAGGAGGCTAGAGATGAAAAACACTTTTAATAAAGATAAGCTTCTTACAATAGGAATACTACCTATTATGTGGCTTATATATTTTGCTTTTGAAATTGTAACTGGAAGAGTAAAAGATTTATATACACTTATATTAAACCTATCATTAGTTTTTGTATTCGCTCTTGTCGGATATATTATCTATTATCTAAGCGATAAATATTCAGACGGTTTTCAAGGTAAAAAATTATTTTTAATTTTTCTTATACTTATGTTAATAGATCAAGGAAGTAAATTAATAATTAAATTCAATTTCTTTAATTCATATTATGAAATAATTCCAAGGTTCTTATCCTTTGATCCTATAATAAATACTGATGGATCTTGGTTAAATGCTCGATTTAATTTCAATATTAGTTTTCCATTATTAATATTAATTAATTTTATAGCTCTATTTATTTTCTTTGAGTTATATAGATACATAAAATTTAAATCAGGTAAGAATACATTTTGGGGAGATATGTGCTTTGCATTTATATTTGCAGGTGCCTTATGCTCTTTAATAGATAAAGTCTTCTATGGAGGTAGTCTTGATTTTATAGGAATTAGCGATTTGTTTATAGCTGATATAAAAGATATATATATAAACCTAGGATTATTATTCTTTATAATGGCTACATATAAAAGTGACTTCTTTAAAGAAGATGAAAACTCATCTCTAAAAGATGATTGGAATGCTATAAAGAAATTCTTAGCGTTTATTAAAAATGATATAAAAAGAAGTATAAAAAAAGAAAAGGCATAAAACACCTTTTCTTTTTTTATATGTAATGCTAAGCAAGTTTACTTATGAAAAAATCACTTCTAATATTAGAAGTGATTTTTGGTGGCTTACCGGGGAATCGAACCCCGGACACCTTGATTAAAAGTCAAGTGCTCTACCGACTGAGCTAGTAAACCATCTTACCTGGCAACGTCCTACTCTCCCACACAGTCTCCCATGCAGTACCATTGGCGCTATAGAGCTTAACTTTCCTGTTCGGAATGGGAAGGAGTGTTTCCTCTATGCCATCATCACCAGATTTATTATCTTTTGTATATGTCCCTCGACAAGAATTTATTATATAGACTTTTTCTACAAAAGTCAACATTATTTTTATTATTTTTTTAATTTATGTTATTTTATATAAATTAATGGCCTAAAAGCTAGTAAATAAGCCATTTTTTCTTCTTACTAAAACTTATATAATAACTTATTTTTATTTACTTTAATAAAAAAATTATTTTTCATTACAACTTAATTCTTTAATTGCTTGCTTAAATTACTGACTTGATACTTTTATGAAATAAAAAATAGCTAAGTCTACCTAAGAAGACATCAATTTTTTATTCTCTGTTTCTCAATTACTACTTAATACTTAATTAACTTATCTATAAGTTTAAATAAGTATAATTTTATAGATAACAAAAAAACCTAGACAATAAGTCTAGGTTATGGTGCGCCATCAGGGATTCGAACCCGGGACACCCTGATTAAGAGTCAGGTGCTCTACCAACTGAGCTAATAGCGCATATTACCTAGCGACGTCCTACTCTCCCACACAGTCTCCCGTGCAGTACCATTGGCGCTGTAGAGCTTAACTTTCCTGTTCGGAATGGGAAGGAGTGTTTCCTCTACGCCATCATCACTAGATTCATTCAGAGTGTTCTCTGAAAATTGCACATGAATTTTATATTTTT
>NZ_JACOOO010000011.1:0-1286 GCF_014287825.1 Clostridium hominis | reverse complement strand
ACTTACACCTCTGACCTATCAACCTTGTGTTCTTCAAGGGGTCTTACTAGCTTATGCTATGGGAAATCTCATCTTGAGGTAGGCTTCACGCTTAGATGCTTTCAGCGTTTATCCCTTCCCGACTTAGCTACCCAGCTATGCTCTTGGCAGAACAACTGGTACACCAGAGGTCAGTCCATCCCGGTCCTCTCGTACTAAGGACAGCTCCTCTCAAATTTCCTACGCCCGCGACGGATAGGGACCGAACTGTCTCACGACGTTCTGAACCCAGCTCGCGTGCCGCTTTAATGGGCGAACAGCCCAACCCTTGGGACCTACTACAGCCCCAGGATGCGACGAGCCGACATCGAGGTGCCAAACCTCCCCGTCGATGTGGACTCTTGGGGGAGATCAGCCTGTTATCCCCGAGGTAGCTTTTATCCGTTGAGCGATGGCCCTCCCACGAGGTACCACCGGATCACTAAGCCCGACTTTCGTCCCTGCTCGACTTGTAGGTCTCGCAGTCAGGCTCCCTTCTGCCTTTGCACTCTTCGAACGATTTCCGACCGTTCTGAGGGAACCTTTGGGCGCCTCCGTTACTTTTTAGGAGGCGACCGCCCCAGTCAAACTGCCCACCTAACAATGTCCAGTCACCAGATTCATGGCGTCCTGTTAGAACCCCAGTACTGTCAGGGTGGTATCCCAAGGGTGACTCCACTAAGGCTGACGCCCTAGTTTCCCAGTCTCCCACCTATCCTGTACAGACAATACCGAGATTCAATGCTAAGCTGCAGTAAAGCTCTACGGGGTCTTTCCGTCCAATCGCGGGTAGCGAGCATCTTCACTCGCACTACAACTTCGCCGGATTTGCAGTTGAGACAGTGCCCAAGTCATTACGCCATTCGTGCGGGTCAGAACTTACCTGACAAGGAATTTCGCTACCTTAGGACCGTTATAGTTACGGCCGCCGTTTACTGGGGCTTAAGTTCACACCTTCGCTTGCGCTAAGTGTTCCCCTTAACCTTCCAGCACCGGGCAGGCGTCAGCCCCTATACATCAGCTTGCGCTTTAGCAGAGACCTGTGTTTTTGCTAAACAGTTGCTTGGGCCTATTCTCTGCGGCCTGCTCTCGCAGGCACCCCTTCTCGCGAACTTACGGGGTCAATTTGCCTAGTTCCTTAACTGCAATTCTTCCGCCGGCCTTAGGATTCTCTCCTCATCTACCTGTGTCGGTTTGCGGTACGGGCACTACTTCTCTCTCTAGATGCTTTTCTTGGAAGCATGGAATCATGTACTTCGGTCAAATTG
>NZ_JACOOO010000046.1:0-1667 GCF_014287825.1 Clostridium hominis | reverse complement strand
ATATTACAGCGGATTTGCCTACCGTAACTGCCTAAACGCTTAGACTAGCATTTCCAATCGCTAGCACACACTATCCTTCTCCGTCACACCCTCGATAATAACGATGGTAGTGGTATCGGAATATCAACCGATTGTCCATCGCCTACGCCTTTCGGCCTCGGCTTAGGTCCCGACTAACCCTCAGCGGACGAGCCTTCCTGAGGAAACCTTAGATATTCGGCCTGTAGGATTCTCACCTACATCTCGCTACTAATGCCAACATTCTCACTCGTAATCAGTCCACCGCTCCTTACGGTACGACTTCAGCCCGATTACGACGCTCCCCTACCGCTTGCTAATGCAAGCCCGTAGCTTCGGTGGTAAGTTTAGCCCCGGTACATTTTCGGCGCAGGATCTCTCGACTAGTGAGCTATTACGCACTCTTTAAATGAGTGGCTGCTTCTAAGCCAACATCCTAGTTGTCTTAGAAATCCCACATCCTTTTCCACTTAACTTACACTTTGGGACCTTAGCTGACGATCTGGGCTGTTTCCCTTTTGACCACGGATCTTATCATTCGTAGTCTGACTGCCGGACTAAATGTATATGGCATTCGGAGTTTGATAAGGTTCGGTAAGCGATACGCCCCCTAGCCCATTCAGTGCTCTACCTCCACTACACATATCCGACGCTAGCCCTAAAGCTATTTCGGGGAGAACCAGCTATCTCCGAGTTCGATTGGAATTTCTCCGCTATCCACAGCTCATCCCATGCTTTTTCAACAGCAACGTGGTTCGGTCCTCCACGAAGTTTTACCCTCGCTTCAACCTGGCCATGGATAGGTCACCCGGTTTCGGGTCTACGGCATGCAACTAGTCGCCCTATTAAGACTCGGTTTCCCTTCGGCTCCGTACCTTAAGTACTTAACCTTGCTACATACCGTAACTCGTTGGCTCGTTCTACAAAAAGCACGTCATCACCCTCGTATGGGGCTCTGACCGGTTGTAGGCACACGGTTTCAGGTTCTATTTCACTCCCCTCCCGGGGTTCTTTTCACCTTTCCCTCACGGTACTGCTTCACTATCGGTCATCAGGTAGTATTTAGCCTTGGGAGGTGGTCCTCCCTGCTTCCCACAAGGTTTCACGTGTCTCGTGGTACTCTGGATCAGAACTTGATTATTTTCACTTTCACCTACAGGACTATTACCTCCTACGGTCTTACTTTCCAGTAATGTTCGGTTAATGAAAACTTCTCGTTAATGTTCTGTCCGCAACCCCAGAGATAAATCTCTGGTTTGGGCTCTTTCCCTTTCGCTCGCCGCTACTCAGAAAATCGATTTTTCTTTCTCTTCCTCTAGGTACTTAGATGTTTCAGTTCCCTAGGTCTACCTCCGTATAGCTATGTATTCACTATACGGTACATGGGGTTTCCCATGTGTGTTTCCACATTCGGAAATCTCCGGATCACTGGCTATGTGCGCCTACCCGAAGCTTATCGCAGCTTATCACGTCCTTCATCGGCTCCTGATGCCAAGGCATTCACCATGCGCCCTTTGTAGCTTGACCTATTCAGTCAATTTATATCAAAGTTTTGCATTTAATATCACAAAGAATATTTCTTGGCTTACTTCTCAAATATATTTTGAAGTTATATATTAATTCATGTGCAATTTTCAAAGAACAATTGG
>NZ_JACOOO010000050.1:0-5848 GCF_014287825.1 Clostridium hominis | reverse complement strand
TTTTTTCAGCACATGATTTGATTAATGGTTCATCTATTAGAGGAATACTATCTGCTCTATTGATATTATGTTTTTTCATTAAATTATATACTAAAGTAACAAGCTTATTTGATGAATTGTCTACTAATCAAAAGAATAATTTATCTATAAAGCATTTAATTTTTTCATATTTTTATTTAGGATTTTTAATATTACTATCTATTGATTTATTGTCTGAAGATAGGTTTATATTTGGATTAAGTACACTAATATTATTTATAACATTTTCATATAAAACTTATTGTAAAGTTAAGTTATTTAATAGTTAAAAAACTGTGTATAAATACTT
Source organism: Clostridium hominis (assembly GCF_014287825.1). NCBI lineage: Bacteria > Bacillati > Bacillota > Clostridia > Eubacteriales > Clostridiaceae > Clostridium > Clostridium hominis. The sequence continues at coordinate 5,520 of NZ_JACOOO010000050.1, read as the reverse complement.
CTACGCAGTTTCATTTTTTCTTTAATTTTACTTTATTCTCCCTTATATCACTTTAAATATTATACTTTATTCATACTCTATAACTCTTTCTTTATTTCGCTAAATGTTGTTTTTGCGAAATCATATTTTTAACGGTTTTAAGCCATTTGTAAGGGGTAATTTTATTAAAAATCCCCCTTTTGAGTTTAGTATTTATAAATTAAAAATAAAAAAAGTTAAATTTCGTGTACATCAACACGAAATTTAACTTTTTTATCATTCTATTTTACTGCTTTTAACTTTGCAATATCTTTATAATTATTAGCCGTAACTAATTCAACTGTTGATAGATCATCTCTTATTCCATCAACTTTATTTAATATCTCACTTCTAAACTCTACTAAGTCAGCAGTTTGCTCTACAACTCCATCAAGCTTCTTTTCAATTCCATCAACTTTAGATTCAAGTCTTTTTAAAATTTCTAATATTTCTTTCTCCATAAAGTTTATCTCCTTTTCTTTATTAAATTAAGTTTTGATTTACTTTTTTATTATATCACAAAAGGACACTTAAAAAGTGTCCTTTACGGAGCAAATACCTTATGGAAAATTTGCAAATCAAAACTCAAATAAAGTATATCACTTTTACAAATAACATTCTATTAAACTTTTAAAAAGTTAAATTTCTACCGCCTTACGTATTAACTTACTCATTACGCTGCTCTCCACTCCGTTACTTAATACTCCAGTTGGTCTACAAAAAAATATAATTAATACTCTCTATCTAATTTAGCGACTCTCTTCTTTGCAATTCTCTCTTCTACAATTTTTCTTGTCCTGTCTATCGTTTCACATTTAATATCATCTGTAGTTGCTAAAGTTTTATATCCATTCTTTACAAATAAACCATTAAGTAATTCGATTATAATTTGAGTATTTTTATCAGTTTCATTACTAGCTTTTTTTATTCCTAATAGTTCTGATTTTAATTGCTCTGCAAGCTTTTCTCCTATTAATTTAATCATAACTTCTGTAGTCATATCTGAATTAGTTCTATGCTCTCTTATAATTAAATCTAATGCCTCACTATTATATTTTAAATCTCTTTTTTCTTTAAGCTCCTCAATATAATCAACATTCTTTTTACTAAGCATATAAATTTTTCTTTCTCTATTTGCCATGTTTTTCTCTCCTTATAAATTATTATTTAGGACTTTGTCCTCACTACGCTCACCTATAAACTTTGAAAAGTTTAATCAAACTTACCCATAATGAAATATTAAATATCTTAATTGGAAATTAAACCGGAAGATATTTAATAAGAGCATAAGGGGAAACTGCCCCCAAAAAATTTGTGTGACTAGGCAAAGCCTAGTGTTTCCCTGGGTACAAAAAAGTTTCCAATTATACAGGTTTATCATATATAAATCATATCAAAATCATACCTTTTCCTCAACTTTGCCATACTTCAAATTAATAAAAAATTATAAGAGAAATTAGAGTATATTCTATAATTTTTCTTATAACTTTTTAATTTTTTATTTATGATCTTTGAGTTTTCACATTCAAATTCTATTTAATTTTCTAACTAAATAATCCTTACTTTATTAATTTTTATTAATCGGTTTTAGGGACTACCTAACAAATAATTTTAAAATTAAGTTTTACTTAGATTTTTAAATTATAGAAAGTGGGTACTCACTTTCTATGCTTGCTATTCTTCTAAATGTAAAATAAAAAGACTTTATTACTTATAGTTTCCCTATAAATAATAAAGTCTTTTTAAAGTTAATTTGTAAACATCATTTTGAAAAAATTTTAAATAAACCTTTTTTCTCATTTCTTTTTTGCTCCATCTTTTCTCTTAGATCTTGTAGCTTATTATCTACTTCTTCAAAATGTTCTGCTAAGTATAACTGTTGGTCTTTTTTCTTCTGTTCTTCTTTTAAAAGTATCTGACTATTTTCAATTAGCTTATGTAATTCTGCTATTTGCTTATCCTTTTCTTTAAGTTGCTCTAATAAATTATCAATTAACTCTTTATTCAAATTTAATAAACCATCTTCATCTATTGAAATCTCTGCATTTACGTCATTCTCAATTTCTTTATTTTTAACTTCATTTTGAACTTTTAAACTTTCTTGAATCAAGTTGAATAAACTGTCATCAACCATTGATTTTCCTTGCTTTTTAACTATCCTAGATTTATACTCTTTCAACTTAAGTTTATTATAAATTGTAGTTTTGCTCACTCCTAATTGAATAGCAGTTTCTTCAACTGTCCTTAACATAGTATAAAACCTCATTTCTAAAAGATTAAACTACTTTAATGTATTCTTTAAAACTCTTTAAAATCCTCTAAATTAAAAATAATAACACTCCTCGCCTTGCCGTTTTAAGTAACTCAACCCCCTAGTCTACCTAATCTAAACATAAATAAAATATATCGAAAATAGTAAAAGGTCAACTCCACTCCGATTTCGTTCTAAAAATAGAACAGGTTACTACGTAACCCTATAATACAAGGGCGAGAAAATTTGCTACCTCTTGATTAAATTAAATAAATCTCTTATAATACAAAAAGAACAAGGTTACATTAAACCTTGCTCTTTTAAATATTTTCTATCACGAATATAGGTATCTTTAGATATATTTAGTCGTAAACATATATCTTTTTGCTTAAGACCTTCTGCCAAAAGGTCTTTTATTTTTGCCCTTCTTTGTGATAGCTTTTCTTTTTCAGTTACTTTTCCATCTAATTTTAATTTTTCTAAATATCTATTTTTTTGATATTCAGTGTCTCTTACTCTTTTCCTTCTCTTATACTCTCTATTAGAAATTATTGTACGCATTTGAATTTCTTCATCCTCTGTAATTTCTAATATCTCTATTAAAGTATCATTTTTATACTTGTATTCTTTATTTTTATCTAAATAACATTTTTCTGCACTTCTAGTTGCTCTTATAACCTCATTTTCTTTTAATGGGTATATAAACATACTATTCAACTCCAAAACGTCTTCTAGCGCCTTCTGGACGTCTTCTGTGAAGCTACAAAGATAATACCTATATAAAAATAATATTACTTCTCTATGCCCTCTTAAATCATATTCTCGAAGTTCACATAATTTTGTTATGTCTTGTATTCTTGCATAGTATAAACTTCTCTCTCTATAAATATAATTTATTTTCTTCAGTCGACCTTTTTTCTTTTCTTTTGGCTTCAATTCCGGAAGAAACTCTTTTTGTATTTCTCTTAAATCATAAATATAGTCAATTTCATCTAATATGCTTACTACTGTTTTTGATTTTGTGTTAATACTTCCTGGTACTCTTAATATTCTTGTTGCGTCTAAAGCTTGTCTATCTGCTCCAAATTCTTTTAATTGATTATATAAATATTCTTCTATTGCTTTCCATAATGGTAACGCTTGACTTGGCACCTTATTTATTAACCATAACAATCCTAGTCCACGACCACTATCTAAAATATAATTTGTTGTTGGTATTTTTTTATTAAAATAATTCGCCTCTAAATTCATTATTATTTGTTCTTTTGTAAATTTAGTTTTATAACAATCTAAATCTATAAATAGAGCATTTAGTTCTTTTATATATTCTAATCTTCTACATGGTTTATAGAATGTATTTAATGTTATATATATGTTTTCTCCTGTTAAGTCTGTTTCTTTAAGTTCTTTATATTTATAATGCCATTGACTATATCCACTTTCATCTATACAACTTCTCGTGATCCACCCTTTACTATTTCCATGAACCTTATCTATATATTCTACTTTTTTTACTCTTAATGCTTGTCCCACTACTTCACCTCCTTTGTTAGCCATTTTATTATATCATAATTTCATATATTTTCTAAAACATTGAATTTAAAAGTAAAAAGGGGTTTCGTCAGGAAAATGTGGATTTACAAAGTTAAGACAATATTTGTATTTTAGTATCAATAGGCTACCCCTTTAATAAAAAAACATATGCCTAATAATATTCAAAGCTTAAGAAACAAGAATGCGTATACATGTAGTCTACGCATTCTTTAAATTTATCTTATTTATTATTAAAATATCCATATTATAAAGCTTCTTCAGTTTCAACATCTATAGATGGAATATTATCTGAAATTTTAATTATTATATCTTCATTAACTTCTAAATCTATAGAGCTTTCACTTATATTTTGTACACTTCTTAATGGAGTGGCAACACCATTTCCATCTATTTTCCATCCATCAATTACTATATTAGTAGCCATTATTCCTGATGAGTAGAAGTAATACCATTTTCCACCTATTTGTTGCCAATTTGTTTTCATATACCCATATGTAGAATCTAAATAATACCAATTACCATTTAAATCAAGCCAGCCTTTAGCCATTGAGCCACCGCCCCAAAAGTAATACCATGCTCCACCTATTGATTGCCACCCGGTTTTCATTTCACCATTTAAAGTATCAAAATAATACCACAATCCTCCAATTTCCTTCCAGCCTTTTGCAGTAGATCCATCATCAAAAATATAATACCACTTACCATTTTTTTGATTCCAACCAATTGCTTTACGGACTTTTAACACATACCTGCACATTCCTTGATCTTCTAAAACAGTATCTGATTCCACTCTAAAAAGAAGCTCATCTACATCATTCATTTCATCAACTGCACTTTGTACTTCTTTTGTGAATTTATCAATTGATTTTGATCCAATAAAACCTACAACCAAAAGTATATTACTTCCCCAAGTCCCATATTTAACAATAAATGACTTTGCAGCTTCATATTTAGATTTAGTCGAAATGTAGCTTGCAAATGTTGAAAACCCTATTATGTATCCTAGTGAATCTTTAAAACCTGTAATTGTTGTATATGCATTTTTTATATTTTTTGCTTCTTCTTTAGATACAGCTCGTTGAATATACTTAATGTAATCTGTATCTAAATTTCTATTTAAATCTTCATATAATCCATTACTTTCTTCTATTAACTTATTTAATTCATCTAATTGTTCTTTAGATATTTCAACTAATTCATCTACGATAATAACTTCATTTTCATTTTTAACATCAGCCCTTATGCTATACGATGGTAATATAGTGTTTGCTCCCAAAATTATAGATAGTGTTAGTAAAATTCCTCTAAATATAATTTTCATAATAAATACTTACTCCCCCAAATGCATTATTATATATTTTATAACATAATTTTATCACTATATATATTTTTTTACAAATTATTCTAATATCGCTAATTAATTTGATGCGGAACCATTTTTGTGGTACAATTTGTATAATTCAACGTTTAATTATCAATGTTATATAGCCACTTGGAAGGGATATTCTAAAATGTTAAATAAAATAAAAGAATTAAAAAATTTACTATCATGTTATTTTACTCTTGGACTCTTAATGTTTTTTTCAGCACATGATTTGATTAATGGTTCATCTATTAGAGGAATACTATCTGCTCTATTGATATTATGTTTTTTCATTAAATTATATACTAAAGTAACAAGCTTATTTGATGAATTG
>NZ_JACOOO010000027.1:0-8746 GCF_014287825.1 Clostridium hominis | reverse complement strand
TCACCCGTCCGCCGCTAGCTTTGTTCCGAAGAACTCCACTCGCTCGACTTGCATGTGTTAGGCATGCCGCCAGCGTTCGTCCTGAGCCAGGATCAAACTCTCAATAAAAAGTTTAATCTGTTGCTCAAATTACTTTGAGTCTTTAAATATTTTAAAAACTCTCAAAAGAATTGCTGGATTTATTTTAACTATATTCTGTTCAATTTTCAAAGACCATATTTTGTTATCGCTTCAAGCGACTTCCTTATCTTATCACCGACTCAACTTTGTGTCAATAACTTTTTTTCGAAGTTTTTTTGACTAAATTTCGTTAGCGACGAGACTTATCTTATCACTTATCAAAACAACTGTCAAACACTTTTTTATCTTGTGTTTTTGTTTGTTTCGCATTAGCGACGATATTTATCTTACCATCCTTCACATACTATTATCCACAGTTTTATTTTAATTATTCTAAATTATACACATTTTTTTCTTTTTTTCTCTATAATTCTTAATTTTGCTATTATTGATATACTAGGTACCGTTTTTGCCATAAAGTACCCCATATATTTATTGTTTTATTAATTCTATAAGTTTATAATACTTGTATACTATATGGATAAAACTACTTATTGAGGTGATCTTAATGAAAAAAATATTAAATAATGATTGGCAGGACTTATTAGAAGAAGAATTTAGTAAGGATTATTACTTAGCTTTAAGGAGTTTCTTATCTAAAGAATATAAGGAAAATACTATTTATCCTGATAAATATGATATTTTTAATGCTTTGCACTTTACTCCTTATAAAGATGTAAAAGTAGTAATATTAGGTCAAGATCCGTATCATGGTCCAAATCAAGCACATGGATTAAGTTTCTCTGTAAATCCTAATGTTGCTATTCCTCCATCTCTACTAAATATATATAAAGAATTGAAATCTGATTTAGGCTGCTACATACCGAATAATGGATATTTGAAAAAATGGGCTGAACAAGGTGTTTTACTTCTTAATACCTCATTAACTGTTAGAGCTGGTCAGGCTAACTCACATAAAAATATTGGTTGGGAGACTTTTACTGATAGAATAATATCTCTTGTAAATGAAAAAGAAGATCCTGTAGTTTTTATTTTATGGGGAAATAATGCAATTAAGAAAAAGTCACTTATAACAAACAAAAATCACTTAATTCTTACTTCAGTTCATCCTAGTCCATTATCTGCATCTAGAGGATTCTTTGGAACTAAACCATTTTCTAAAACAAATACCTTCTTAGAGTCTGTTAATAAGACTCCAATAGATTGGCAAATCGAAAATATATAAAAACGAGGTCGTTTAAATAAACTGTTTGTAATTTTAATAATCCTTAGATTAAGTTACAGTATATTTAACCGACCTCTTCTTAATATAGTGTGTATATTTCTCTTTAAAAATTCAACCATTAACTCTCCTTCTTTTATATATAGAATAAATAAAGGCTGATAAAATTCCAATTACTCCTCCTGCAGCAAAAGTTAAAGTTACATTACCTATAATAGTACCTATTAGAACCCCTGTCCCAACCCCTATTGCTATTCCTTTAGTTAAATATTCGTAATCCTTATCTGAAAGTATCATTTTTTCTAAAAACTTAACCATAATTACCTCCCTAAAACTCTTAATTAAATTATACAATACAAATATTAATAATTTCTTACGTAAAAGTTAATATTACCTAAATCTTGTGTGTCAATCGTATATATATTAGACGTATTAAACCTCTACTTAGTTCCTTCTAATTTATATTTTTTTTATTAATTTAAAAATATCATAATTAAGGTTAAGATATAGTTAAGTTATAATTGTTTTTAAAAATAAAAAAGCAACTTACATTAGTAAGTTGCTTCCTGGTGGCTCGACCAGGAATCGAACCAGGGACACGAGGATTTTCAGTCCTCTGCTCTACCGACTGAGCTATCGAGCCTTAACAAAAATTATTATACTAAATAGTTTACATTATGTCAAATAAATTTATTTAATTTCTTAATATGTATTTTTTAAAATTATTAAAATATACTTGTAGTATATAGTACTTTATAGTGGAGGTTAATTTGCAATTTGTTATATTCATTATTCTTATAGCAGCTATAGCCGGAATATATTTATATTATGACCAACAACTCGCTAAGGTAAAAAAACAATTAATGATAACATCTAATCAACTTAGGAAAAACAAGACTCAATATAGAGCATTAACTCCTATTAGCAAACCATTAAACATAAAATTTATTAGCCCCTCTTCCCAAATTGGAATAACTAATACTGGGGCAAAACTATACTTAGCTCCTACACTAGATTCTCCTAAGCTAAATACATTATCAATTAAAATGGAGGTTAAAATCCTAGATAGCGCTATCGTAGACAGTCTACTTTGGTTTTATGTAAATCTTCCAATTGATAGTGATATTAATTGTAGGGGTTGGATATCAAAAAATGATTTCTCAACAATTTTTCCTAACTCTAACTCTGTAATTCAATAATTTAAAAACATAATATAATAAAGGTGCGATATACGCACCTTTATTATTTCTTGTGTTCAATAATATTATATATTCAATTATTATGTTAAAACAACTTGTCTTATCATAACTAACAAATAAATCCCTATTATAAAAATAAAATATACATTAAAAACACTTTCTTTATTCTCTAGTCCATAGAAACTTTCTTTATCTATTATTCCACGTTTTATATTATTCTTCTTCAGTTTTTTTATTAATAGGTATGCAAGATATGAAAATAATATTGCTACACATCCATACTGGAAAGCTAATACTAATTTTTTGCCTAATGATATTGCTTTTAAACTAAATTCTGAATCTATAGTTGTTGGTAAGAATGATACTACTTTTTGTACTGTTATTGATGTTCCATTGATGATAAAGTGCATTATTACAGATGCAAATATACTATCAGTTATTCTTACAACTAATGCTAAAATAAATCCTAATGCAGTAGCATAAAGAAATTGTTGAGGATCTAAATGCATTATTCCAAATAATAGCCCAGATGCAATACAAGCCACATATATATTTTTATTATTATAACCAGATAATACTATTCCTCTTATTGTAATTTCTTCAGTTATTGCCGGAAGCACTGCTATTAATAATAGTAGTATCCAATATGGAGTACTTACTATTTGTCCAACAAAATTTCCTATCTCATTTTCAAAAAAGAATTGTGATATTAAAGAGAAGAAAGTCATTATTGGCTGACATACAAAAGCTAAGCATATCACAATTAATACATCCTTAATATGTATCTTATTAAGCCTTAATACTTTTTTAGGTGACTGTTTAGTAATTAGTAAATATATAATAGCTGGTACTATAAAAATAATCATATGATTTATACTTAACATTAACCTTATATCATTTATATTTAAAACTCTAAAAAGTATATATACAGGTAAAAATAATTGTAATAGCATAATTATTAAAAAATAAATATTAGCTTCTTTAATTTTCTTCATAAATTTCCTCCCCAACATAGATAAATACTAATAATTTAAATTTAAGTTGTATAATCCTCATTTTATTTGTTAATAATATTTAATGAAGTAAATTATACTTCATAGTTAATCGCCTCTCCCCCATTTTATTTATATACAAAAATAATCCCTTTGATATAATAGTTTACGATTAAAGGGATTATTTTTCATTTTATAGATATCCCTTTTCCTCTAATAAATCTTTTAACATAGTTAATGCCATTACTGTAGCTTCTTTTCTTATTTGATCTCTTTCACCACTGAAATTAAATTTCTTTACTACGGTTTCTTCCTCTAAATGTACACCTATATATACTAATCCTACTGGTTTCTCGACTGAGCCTCCCCCTGGTCCAGCTAAGCCTGTTGTTGAAATTGCAGCTTTTGATTCACTTACTCTAGCAATGCCATTAGCCATTTCCTTTGCAGTTTGTTCACTTACAGCTCCATATTTTAATAAGGTTTCCTCTCTTACACCTAATCTCTTTACCTTTGCCTCATTTGAATATGTTATAACACCTTCTAAATATGATGCTGATATTCCTGGATATGATATTAGTTTTGCTGCAACCATTCCACCTGTACATGATTCTGCAGTTGATATTGTTAAGTTATTTTTTAATAAACTTTCACCAATAATATATTCTAACTCTTTATCTTTATACATACTTTTCATACTTTACATCCCTCACATATATAAATTTTCTTAACTTAAATTATATACGCTTTACAAATAAAGGTATACAATTATTAGCAATAAAAATCTCTAAAGCATTTTAATGCTTTAGAGTTATGTACTATCTATACTTATTTGCGGTTATATAATAATCTCCACCACCACTTATTCCTTGTTCTAATATATTAAAATTATTTTCCTTTAACATCGAGGTAATTATGTTTATATGTTGTTTATTCTTTGTATCTAACGTTATCGTGAAATTATCATTTTTATCGACTATCCCCATATAGTCATGAATATCACTATACTCTCCTAGTCCTAAAGCTCCTCTTATATCCATTTTATAATCAGACATATCTTACCTCCATTCCTGTCATTCAAATTTTTGCAAACTCTCTGCATATAATTATTCTATGTAGCAATTATTTATTTATTCATAAAAAAGTAAAAAGAACGTCAACTATTCATAAATTTATATAAAAATAATTTTTTAAAGAATAAAAAAGCTACCAAATGGTAGCTTTTTATTTATACTAAGCTTCTTCTCTTAATCTTCTAGTTTCATCTAATATTTTTGCAACTTCAGTTGGAGGAACCTCCTCATACCTAGCAAATTTACTTATATAACTTCCTCTAGCTTGAGTCATTGAACGTAAATCAGTAGAGTAAGTAAACATCTCCGCCATAGGAACTTCTGCAATAACTTTTTGAAGTTTTCCTTCCTGCTCCATTCCTATAACTCTTCCTCTCTTTTTATTTATATCCCCCATTACATCTCCCATATATTCGTCTGGTATTAATACTTCAACACTCATAATAGGTTCTAATAATACTGGCTTAGCGCCTTCTAAGCCTTTCTTATAAGCAATAGAGGCAGCAATTTTAAATGCCATTTCAGATGAGTCTACAGGGTGGTAAGAACCATCATATAAAGTTGCTCTTAGGCCTATAACAGGATATCCTGCTAATACACCATTTGATAAACAATCTCTTATTCCCTTTTCAACTGCTGGAATAAAGTTCCTTGGTACTGATCCACCTACAACCTTATCAACAAATTCTAAATCAAGCTCTCCATCATTTCTTGGTTCAAATATAATCTTAACATCACCATATTGTCCATGCCCACCTGATTGTTTCTTGTGCTTACCTTGAACATCAGCTTTGCCTTTAATGGTTTCTCTATAAGGCACCTTTGGTTCTTGTAATATAACATCAGCTCCAAATTTATTCTTTAATCTACTTGCTATAACTTCTAAGTGTGTTTCCCCTAGTCCCCAGACTACAGTTTCAGCATTTTCTGTATCCCTCTCAACCTTAAATACAGGATCCTCTTCAGATAACTTAGATAAAGCTAAAGAAATTTTTTCTTCATCACCCTTAGCCTTAGGTAAAATAGACATAGGCATTACAGCTGTTGGAAAATTAATCTTATCATACATTATATTAAAACCTTGACTACATAAAGTATCTCCAGTACCTGTATATTGTAATTTAGCAACTGCTCCAATATCTCCAGCAATTATTTCTTGTACTGGAACTTGATTTTTCCCTCTCATAAAGAATAAATGATTTAATTTTTCAGTTTTTTCTTTATTAGAGTTTAAAACACTAACATCACCACCTACTTTTCCTGTTATTACCTTAAATAAAGATATCTTTCCAACAAATGGGTCAGCTATTGTTTTAAATACCATTGCAGAGAATGGTTTGTTATCTCCAACAGTTATGAAAACCTCTTCATTGTTGGTTAAATTTTTAGCCTTTTGAGATAGTGAGTATTCTGGTGATGGGAAACAATTAATTATATTATCTATGAATGATTTTATTCCTACTACTTTTGTAGCGCTTCCACATAATACTGGTGCTATCTCTCCTTGAGCACAGCCTTTTACTAGTCCTAAATAAAGGTCCTCATCACTTAACTCACCATCATTTAAATATTTATCTAAAAGCTCTTCATCATTTTCAGCTATAGATTCCATTAACATTTGTTTGCATTCATCAACTTTATCTACTAAATCCTCTGGAATATCTATATTCTCACATTTTAAACTCTTCTTATCAACTTTTATAGCAGTTTTTGAAATTATATCTACTATTCCATCAAAATCATTTTCTCTTCCAATTGGATATTGAATAGGCACAACGCTCATCCCAAATTTTTCTTTTAATTCATCTAAGGTCTTATCAAAGTGAGCATTTTCTCTATCCAACTTATTTATAAAAAATGCTCTTGGTAATTTAATTTTATTACAGTAATCCCATGCTTTTTCAGTTCCAACTTGAACTCCTGATACTCCACATACAACAATTGTTGCAACATCAACAGCCCTCATTCCTTGAACAACTTCACCTTGAAAATCAAAGTATCCTGGCATATCAACTAAATTTATTTTTGTGTTACCACTTTCAAAATAAGCCATAGAAGCTGATAATGATATTCCTCTTCTCTTTTCTTCTTGATCATAGTCCATTACTGTAGTTCCATCTTCAATCTTACCTAATCTGTCAGTGGTATTAGCATAATATAATAGTGCTTCTGCTAGAGATGTCTTTCCTGTAGCTCCGTGTCCTATTAAACCTACATTTCTTAGATTCTTAATGCTATAGTCTTTCATAATACATCGATAATACTAATATAAGTATTATCTTTCACCCACCTTTCTTATATGAATTTGTTTAGATTGTTTTCACTTAAATTACTAAATCTTATTGATTATATAGTTAATTTTTATGAAATTATATTCTAAAATAGTACTATACATAATTGCCTATTCATGATTAATTTTCCTAATTATTATAAAATTATTCCCAATTTATATAAGTGTAATCAATTGAATATTATCCTATGTAAGTAATTTATATATTAAGTGGCTTATATTATTACTAACTTTTTTAATATTTATAAAAAAACAAGACTTATCCATAAAAATTTATCTTATGTATAAGTCCTGTTTTATTTATTTTAATCTCAATTAAAAATATAATTTTATTAATGTATATTTCTCTTGATTATAATTATACAGATATTATAATAGCTAAAATACTCATTCAGTTATGTTAATGTTGTTTTCATTTTTTTTATTTACATTCATTTTAATACTTATGATTGTAATAATCATAGCTAATGAAGCTCCTGATGAATCAATTAAAACATCTTTAAAAGCCATTTCTCTTCCTGGTATAAAATATTGATGAATTTCATCTGTACAAGCGTAAAAAATTGAAAATATAAGAGCATATAAAATTGCTCTCTTTATACCAAAATAATATTTCATAACATTAACAGTTAAGAGATACAATATAAAATATTCTGTAAAATGAGCTGCTTTTCTTACTATAAATGTTGCAAGTTCACCTAACTCTTTATTTAAATCTATTCCTATCACTTGAAATAATTTCAATACCAATCCGCTCTGTTTACTAGATACATCTCCTGGTTGATTAGACATATAAAAAATTAATCCTATCCAGAATGATAACGCTATCCATCCTATTACTAGTCTTTTGTTTCTCATTTTATTCTCCTACTAATCTTTACACTTTATCTATTAAATATTTATTTACATATGCTAAAGATTCCTCAATAGTGCTTTGTCCTCTTTCTAGGTCTTGAAGTCTCATCTCTAAATTACAAACCCTTTGTTCTATTAAATACATAACCTCTTTTATATCACTTAAAAGTTTAATATCATAAGAAACTTGTATCCCATCAGAATCTATATATACTTTCTCTGGTGTAGAACCACATTCAGCACATTTAACATATACTCCTTCTTTATCTAAATCTCTAAATATTTTGAATGTATCATTATTACATTTAGAACAATTTGATAACATTATAAAATCATAATAGCTAATATCAACTTCATATTGACTTCCGCAATTCTTACAAGTCAACTTAAGATTATTATTATCAGTCTCTATAAAAAATGTATTTCCGCTACAACCTTCTTTTTCGCATACTACAGTCCTTATCATAAAGATTGCCCCCTTATTTATTTATGGTAATATTATTACCTAAGTAATTAATATGCTAAAGATTATACATATATGATAATAATTAAAACTTTATACTTATATAGCAATAACAAATTTATTTAGTACTATATAAAATTACTTACAATCTTCTGTTACTAAAATTGATTCTATTTCCATTTCAATTTCTTTTATTTGTTGGTCTATCTGATCTGTATTTTTATTAGCTAAAACTAATTGTCGTTTTTGTAACTTCAACTCTTTAAGTTTTACTTCTAGTTCTTCCCTCTTATTCATCCTGATTCAACTCCCCATATTAAACATTATATCTAAATAATAATTTATTACCTCTCTATAACATTAATTATATATCATTTTGCTCATATTCCTATAAGTAAATATAAACAAATTTTAGATATATTACGACATTCTTAATAATTGTATATAAAATAAAAAAAGCTACGAAATACTTCGTAGCTTTGGTGGAGGTAAAGGGAGTCGAACCCTTGACCCCTTGCGTGCAAGGCAAGTGCTCTCCCAACTGAGCTATACCCCCAAAAATGGTGGACCT
>NZ_JACOOO010000021.1:0-10056 GCF_014287825.1 Clostridium hominis | reverse complement strand
TCACCCGTCCGCCGCTAGCTTTGTTCCGAAGAACTCCACTCGCTCGACTTGCATGTGTTAGGCATGCCGCCAGCGTTCGTCCTGAGCCAGGATCAAACTCTCAATAAAAAGTTTAATCTGTTGCTCAAATTACTTTGAGTCTTTAAATATTTTAAAAACTCTCAAAAGAATTGCTGGATTTATTTTAACTATATTCTGTTCAATTTTCAAAGACCATATTTTGTTATCGCTTCAAGCGACTTCCTTATCTTATCACCGACTCAACTTTGTGTCAACAACTTTTTTCAAAGTTTTTTCACATCATTTCGTTAGCAACGAGACTTATCTTATCACCTATCAAAACAACTGTCAAACACTTTTTTATCTTGTGTTTTTGTCTGTTTTGCATCAGCGACGAAATTTATCTTACCATCTCTAAAGTAAATTAAATACTAATATTTTGATTGTTTTTTAACATTACTACTACTTTACTCATTATTTCTCTGTTTTTCTATCTTTTAATACTATTGATACACTAGGTTCTGTGGTGCATTAACTATACTATACTTATCCACTATTCACACATTATCCACAGTATCTGTGCATTATATTAACTTCTTTATCAACAAAATTCACATTATCCACATATTATAAAAAAACAGAAAATAGCTATTCTAAACATCATACAAAAAAGTTTAGTAGCTACTTTCCATTTTAATATTATTTAACTTTACTATTTAGAACATTCTTTTTTTAGGAATTGTAAATGGATTATCTTCTAATCCTTTTAACTCTTCATTCTTTTTGATTACCACACCTTTATCTGTGATAACCCTATTCATTTTAACTCCACTTTCAATCATTCCATTTTGCAAGATTACACAATTTTCTAATACACTATCTTTTCCTATAAATACTTTTCTACCAACTATACAATTTCTTACTGTTCCTTCAATATATGACCCATTAGCTATTATTGAATTTACAACAGAACTATTTTCTGTATATTGAGTTGGACATTCATCCTTAGGTTTTGTATATATAGGTGAATTACTATAGAACAATTCTTTGCTTACCTTTTCTTTTAAGAAATCCATATTAGCTTCATAATATGCTTTGTTTGAATTTATGCACGCAAGATATCCGTTAAATTCATATCCTACTACCTTTAATGCTTTAAGGTTATCAGCAATACATTGTTTTACTTTTCTATACTTACCACTTTTAATTGATTTATATATCATATCTATAAATAGACTCTTTTTCATTATATACATTTCCATACTGATCTTCGAGTTACTTCTATAAGATATATTTTCTCCTATACTAATAACATTTGAATCATCATCTAAATTTAAAACTTCACAATCAGTAAAATTCTCTTTGCAATCCTTAACATTCTTATATACTATAGTGATATCATTTTCTTTCTCTCTATGATAATTTAAAACTTCATTGTAATCTATATTACATATCATATATGAAGAACTAATTAAAACGTAATCCCTTCTACTATACTCTATAAAGTCAATATTATCCCAAAAGTTATGAATATCATCATGTACTGGATCTAAATCTGCAAAATTAAACACTCTAAGACCATCTTTTTTGCGATGTAAGTCCCATGGTCTACCATTAGTTAAATGATCCATTAAAGACCTTGACTTATTCTTTGTAAATATTCCTATATTTTCAACACCTGAGTTTGTCATATTAGATAATACAAAATCTATTACTCTATATCTACCTGCTATAGGCAATGATGCTAAACTTCTATGTCTAGTTAATTCATTAATTCTTTGTTCGTTCTCATCTAAATTAATAATTCCTATACAATTATTCATATTCCTCTTCCCCCTATTAATACCCTTATGCTTCTATAGCATCTAAAATACTGCTACTTTTTATTTCCTCTTTGGCTGCAATAACAGCTATATTATTCCCATTTCCTATTTTACAGCTTCTTCTTACTATTGCCTCTGATCCTACAATAGCTTTCTCAATAACTACATTTTCCCCAATTTTAGCTCCTGACATTATTACAGAATCTCTTATAACAGTATTCTTCCCTACAGAAACACCTTCAAATAGTACTGAATTTTCAACTGTACCTTCTACCCTACATCCTTCTACTACTAGAGCATTTTTAACCACAGCATTTTTCCCAATATACTGAGCTGGTCTTACAGGGCTTACTGAATAAATCTTCCATTCATCATCATATAAAGTTAGACCATTTTCTCTTCTTAACAAGTCCATATTTGCTTCCCAAAGACTGCTTATTGTTCCAACATCCTTCCAATATCCCTCAAATGGATAAGCAAATAATCTATTACCCTCTTCAAGCATTTTAGGGATTATATTCTTTCCAAAATCATTACTAGACTCTTTATCTTTTTCATCTTCCTTTAAAGCTTGTCTTAATAACTTCCAGTTAAATATATAAACCCCCATAGATGCCATTCGGCTCTTTGGATTTGCTGGTTTTTCTTCGAATTCATATATAGATAAATCCTCATTAGTATTCATTATTCCGAATCTACTAGCCTCTTCAATAGGAACTTCTATTACTGCTATTGTTGCTTCAGCATTCTTCTCTTTATGAAACTGTAGCATTTTGTCATAATTCATCTTATATATATGGTCCCCTGATAAAACTAATACATATTCAGGATCATGGTTATCTATAAACTCTATATTTTGATAAATTGCATTCGCTGTACCTTTATACCAATTTCCTCCCTTTTCTTCTTGGTAAGGTGGTAATATTCTAACTCCACCGTCTCTTCTATCTAGATCCCACGGACTACCTATTCCTATGTGTGAGTTTAATTCTAATGGCTTATATTGTGTTAAAACTCCTACTGTGTATATACCTGAATTTGAGCAATTACTAAGTGGAAAATCTATTATTCTATATTTTCCTCCATATGGTACTGCTGGTTTAGCTAATTTCTTTGTTAGTACACCTAATCGTGACCCTTGTCCCCCCGCTAATATCATAGCTACAATTTCTTTCTTACTCACTACCTCTACATCTCCTCTCAACTTATACCCTCAACCTTTTATCTAAAAAAATTATGTTACCTACTACTTCTTAACTTTATATTAAAAACTTAAGTTAATTAACATTTCTAGGATTATGTTAAAAAACATTAAATACTTATTTCCTTACTTTATTTATATTAATAATTTCTATGCCTTTTCATGTTTTTTTATTACTTATAAAGCTTACTTCTCACAAAAATAACAGCACTTTTATATCTTAATCAAAAGTGCTATTACTTTTATGATATATAGCTTAAAGCTTCAAAGTTTCTTATTAAAATACTTTCATATTAAAATACTTTCATAATTAATTTTTAGTTATTATAAATTCTTATATAATACTTTAGAATCCCATATTCCAGTGGCATATTCTTTTATAGTTCTATCAGATGAAAAGATACCTGAATGAGCTATATTAACCCCACACATTCGTTGCCATTTTGCTTGATCTCTATATATAACATCAATCTTCTTTTGAGCTTCTAAATATGCATCAAAATCTTTCAGTACAAAAAACTCATCATTATAACTTAATAAATTTGCATATATTTTATTAAATTTATCTTTATCGCTATTATATCTACCACTTACTAGATCATCTATTACGGCTTTTACTCTAGGATTATTATTATATATATCCCAAGCAGAATAACCTCCATACTTATGGAAATTTAGTACTTCATCAGCATTTAATCCAAATATAACTATATTATCTTCTCCAACTTCATCTTTAATCTCTATATTTGCTCCATCTAGAGTTGCTATTGTTACAGCCCCATTCATCATAAATTTCATATTAGATGTACCTGAAGCTTCTTTTGTAGTTGTAGATATCTGTTCACTTAAATCCGCTGCTGGTATTATTCTTTCTGCTAAAGATACTTTATAATTATCCATCATAACTACTTTAAGTTTCTCATTGACTCTAGGATCATTATTTACTTTATCTGCTATACTGCAAATTAATTCTATAATATTCTTAGCAAGATAATATCCTGGGGCAGCTTTCCCTGCAAATATAATAGTTCTTGGAACCATATCTAAGCTTGGATTCTCTAATAACCTATTATATAAATCCATTATTCTTAGACAGTTTAATGTTTGTCTTTTATATCCATGAATTCTTTTAACTTGTACATCAAAAATAGAATTTGTATCTACTTTAATTCCTTTTGTCTTATAAATTTCTTCCGCTAACTTCACCTTATTATTTTGTTTTATTTGATTTAACCTAGATAATATATTTACATCATCTAGATGATTCTTAAACTTATCTAAATCCATAGGATGTCGTATAAAGCTATCTCCTATAGTCTCTTTTAAAAGATTAGTTAATTCAGGATTACATTTTAATAGCCACCTTCTATGGGTAATACCATTAGTTTTATTATTAAATTTAGATGGGTAAAGATAATAAAAATCTGCCATCTCTCTTTTCTTTAAGATTTCAGTATGAAGTTTTGCAACCCCATTTACACTATGACTTCCTACTATAGCTAAGTTAGCCATTTTTACATATCCATCTGATATTATAGCCATTCTAGATATCTTATCCCATTGACCTGTATACTTATTCCATAACTCTTGGCAATAACGTTCATTTATTTCCTCTACTATCATATAAATTCTTGGCAGAATAGTCTTAAACATATCTGTTGGCCACTTTTCTAAAGCCTCTGCTAATATTGTATGATTCGTATAAGAAATAGTATTTTGTGTTATTCTCCAAGCCTCTTCCCAAGATAATTCCTCTTGGTCTACTAATATTCTCATAAGTTCAGGTATTGCTAGTGTAGGATGAGTATCATTTATATGAATTGCTATCTTTTCATCTAATTCTTTAATATTTCCCCCACATCTTTTAAAATGTCTAATAATACTTTGTATTCCTGCACATACAAAGAAGTATTGTTGTTTTAACCTAAGCATTTTTCCTTCATAGAAGGAATCATCAGGATATAATACTAATGAAATTGATTCTACAGAATTCTTATAAGCCATTGCCTTTAAAAACTCTCCTCTACTAAATGAAGAAAAATCAAATTCATTTGATACTGGTTCCGCGCTCCACAATCTTAATGTATTTACTATATTATTTTCATAACCTACTATAGGTGTATCATAAGGAACAGCTAATACCGGCTCATAATTTACATGAATAAAGCTTAATTTTCCATTCACGTTTTCAACCTTTACTGAGCCACCAAATTTAACAATTTCAGCCTTATCAGCCTTTTTAGTTTCCCATACATTGCCGCCTCTTAACCAATTATCAGATACCTCTACTTGCTGTCCATCTACTATTTTTTGTTCAAAAAAGCCATACTTATATCTAATCCCACACCCTTGACCTGCTATTGTTAGTGACGCCATAGAATCTAAAAAACAAGCTGCTAGTCTTCCAAGACCACCATTCCCAAGCCCCTGATCTTGTTCTAAATCCTCTATCTCTTCTAAATCTATTCCCATCTCAGATAATGCTTCCTTACACATATCTCTAATTCCTAGATTTAAAAGACAATTACCTAATAATCTACCTAACAAAAATTCCATCGAAAAATAATATACTTGCTTATCTCCTGCTTTTTTATATTTCTTATTAGTTTCTATCCACATGTTTGCTACATAATCTTTTACAAGTGCACCTAAAGCTTCATACTTTTGTTGATTATTCCCTTCACTTAACTCTTTTCCATGTAGTTTAATAAACTTATTTTCATAATCTTTTTTAAAGGTATCCTTATCAATCGATAACATATATCTACCTCCTAAACAGGTGATCTCAAAATTAACAACTAGCTAACAGCTCCTCATATAACTTGTTATATTCTTGAGCTGATTTTTCCCAGCTATTATTTGACTCCATAGCTTGTCTTACTATACCTTTCCAATGTTCCTTATTTTTATATAGATCTAATGCATACTCAGTTATTGACATTAGTTCATTAGCGTTATAATTTTTAAACCCAAAACCATTACCTACTTTGTTATATTCATTATATGGACATATAGTGTCTTTTAGTCCACCTGTTTCTCTTACTATTGGAATACTTCCATATCTTAAGGCTATTAATTGCCCAAGTCCACAAGGTTCAAATAACGATGGCATTAAGAACATATCAGATGCCGCATATATCTTATGAGCTAATCCATTATCAAATTTAATATTTGCTGATATCTTATCTGGGTATCTATACTGAAGATTTTTAAATGTTTCCTCGTATAAATAATCTCCAGTTCCTAGAATTACAACTTGAATGTCATTTTGAAGTAACCTATCTATTATACTTATTATCAAATCACAACCCTTTTGATTAGTTAATCTAGAAACCAATCCAATCATTGGAGTATTTTCTTTTTGCGGTAAACCTAATTCTTTTTGTAATAATATCTTATTTTGAGCCTTTCCATTTAAATCTTCATAATTATATTTCTTAAATATAAAATTATCTTCTTCTGGATTAAACTCTTCATAATCTATACCATTTACAATTCCCTTAAGCTTAAAGCTCTTTTCTCTTAACAATCCATCTAATCCTTCACCATATTGTGGTGTTTTTATCTCTTCGGCATAACTATTACTTACAGTCGTAATTACATCACTATAATTTAATGCTCCTTTCATAAAGCTAGCACCACCGTGTAATTCTACACTTCCATTTGCCATTGGCATATAATCATAACCAAAATAGTTTGGTAAAATATCTGCTGAGAAAATTCCCTTAAATAATAAATTATGAATTGAAAAAGCCGTTTTTATATATGCATAGAATGGATCTTTACTATATTCTAGTTTGTGTAATACAGGTATCATTCCTGTTTGCCAATCATTACAGTTTATAATATCTGGTTTCCAATCAATTTCTTTTAAGAAACATAATACTGCCCTATCAAAAAACGCAAATCTTTCCGCATCATCATCATATCCATATAATCCATCTCTATTGAAGTAGTACTCATTATCAATGAAATAATAAGTTACTGATTTATATTCATATTTAAATATTCCACAATATTGACTTCTCCATCCAACAGGAACCATGAACCATTTTACAAACTCTAACTTATTAACATAATCTGCTTTTATATTTTTATGTTTAGGCAAGACTACTCTTGCATCTACTCCAAGATTTTGCAAAGATTGTGGTAATGCTCCCATAACATCACCTAATCCTCCTGTTTTAACAAATGGATTTGCCTCAGATGTAACAAATAAAACTTTCATCAAATTCCCCCCATTATTTATGATTATTAATATTACTTATAGATAGCACTGTTGCAGCCATTGGTGGAACCTTTATCTTAATAGAATAAGGCCTATTATTCATTTCTATATCTTCGGCTATCAAAGTATCATTCATTACTTGTCCAGATCCTCCAAACTCTACTCCATCCGTATTAAATACCTCTGTATATTCACCTTTATAAGGTACTCCTAATCTAAAGTCATATCTTACTACCGGAGTAAAGTTTAAAATAAATATCAATATTTCACTTTCATCTTTCGCCTTTCTTATAAAAGAAAAAATACTTGCGTTATTATTGTCTGCATCAATCCACTCAAATCCCTTATAATCGTAATCTAGCTCCCATAATGCTTTATTATCTTTATAAAACTTATTAAGAGACTTAAAATACTTTTGAGTTTTTTTATGATTTTCAAACTTATCTATTAAAAACCACTCTAGTTCTTCATACTCTCTCCACTCTATAAATTGTCCAAACTCACTTCCCATAAAAAGAAGCTTCTTTCCTGGATGTCCAATCATATATGCTGTATATAATCTTAATCCAGCAAACTTATTCCAAGTATCGCCCCACATTTTATTTATTAAAGAATGTTTTCCATGTACCACTTCATCATGAGATATAGGTAATATAAAATTTTCATTATAGTTATACATCATTGAGAAATTCATCTTATTGTGGTGATATTTTCTATATATAGGATCCATCTCTATATATTTTAGAGTATCGTTCATCCAGCCCATATTCCACTTAAAGCTAAAACCTAAACCACCGTCTTCTATAGGTTTTGATATTTTAGGCCATGAAGTTGCTTCTTCAGCTATCATCATTACATTATAAAAATCATCTCTAATAAGTCCATTTAAGGTTTTTATAAATTCAATAGCCTCTAGATTACCATTTTCACCATATATATTTGGTACCCACTCTCCATCGTTTCTTCCATAATTTAAATAAAGAATATTAGATACTGCATCTACCCTTAGCCCATCTATATGAAATTCTTTTAGCCAATACACTGCATTAGATATTAAGAAGCTTTTAACTTCAGGTCTTCCTAAGTCAAAATTACAAGTTCCCCAACCCTTATTTTCTGCTTTCCATTCTTCTTGATATTCATAAGTAGGTGTACCATCAAATCTATATAGCCCATGAATATCTTTGCAAAAATGACCTGGAACCCAATCCAATATTACTCCTACCCCTACTTTATGAAGTTCATCAATTAAATACTTCAAATCACTTGCATTTCCATACCTGGTAGTTGCTGAATAATACCCTGTTGTTTGATATCCCCAAGAAGCATCTAATGGATGTTCCATTAATGGCATTAATTCTACATGTGTGTAAGACATGTCCTTTAAATACTTAGGTAACTCATCGGCCAACTCCTTGTATGTTAAGAATTCTCCATTTTTTCTTTTCCAAGATCCTAGATGCATTTCATATATATTTATTGGACTTTCATACATGTTATATCTTCTTCTTTTGGTCATCCAACTTCTATCATTCCATCTATACTTATCTTTCTTTTCATCAACTACTACTGAAGCAGTGTTAGGCCTAATTTCTGATTTAAATGCAAATGGATCAGCTTTATAAGTATGTTCCCCATATATATTTTCTATCGAATATTTATATAAAGTTCCTTCATTTAAATTGGGAATAAATAAACTCCATATTCCCATTTCTGTTACCTTTTCCATCTTATTTTCTTCTCTTATCTCAAAAGATGAAAAGTCACCTACTACATAAACACTTTTTGCATTAGGTGCCCAAACAGAAAATCTAACTCCTTTTTTTCTTTTTTCAGTAACCATATGTGATCCCATAAACGCATAACTGTTGTAGTTTTTGCCTTCATGAAATAAATATGTGTTAAAATCTGTTATCCCACATTTTACTTTTTTTGTTGCTACCTTCTTTTCTTTCTTTTCTTGTATTTCTTCTATACTCTTATTTTTTAAACTTACTTCGTTCTCAGAAGATTTAGAAGTCTTATCATCAGATTCTAGAATATTTTGTCTCATGTTATGCCTCCTTACTACATTTGTTTTGTTTTTTTTATCATTTATGGAATATAATTGTATTATGCTAATTAATTTTATCATTATCAATAAAATATCATCAACACTTTTCAAGCGACATTAAATTTAATAAAACATTAAGTATACTTTTACATTTTTAAAAATTTAAATATTTAAATAGTATTATGTCGTTTATTTACGATTTACGTCTTTTTAAGTAGATAATTTCTTTAAATATAAATGAAGTTAAAAGTAATTTAAGTATATTATCAATATCTTATATTCAGAAAGAGACCTAAGATTATTCTTAAGTCTCTCCCTAAATATAACAACGTATGTTATGCTATTTCGTTAATATTTAAATTAAATTTCTTTATAAAAACATTAATATCTTCTTTACCAATACTCTTTAATATCAATATAATATTAATTCTATTTAATATTTTTTATCTAATCTTGTCTTTTATTTTTATACGACAAAAAAAGACCTAAGTTATACTTAGGTCTTTTTGCTAACCTAGCAACGTCCTACTCTCCCACACAGTCTCCCGTGCAGTACCATTGGCGCTGTAGAGCTTAACTTTCCTGTTCGGAATGGGAAGGAGTGTTTCCTCTACGCCATCATCACTAGATTCATTCAGAGTGTTCTCTGAAAATTGCACATGAATTTTATATTTTTTATTGGTCAAGCCCTCGACCTATTAGTATCAGTCAGCTAAATATGTTACCACACTTACACCTCTGACCTATCAAC
>NZ_JACOOO010000049.1:0-10820 GCF_014287825.1 Clostridium hominis | reverse complement strand
ATATCAGTAATATTAATAACTACTTATATATTATGGCAAAATTTAAATATAGTAAATGTAATAATGCCTACGGAATTAATTACTTTAATACCGAGTTTTATTTATTTATTAATATGTAAAAAAGGCTCTATATGGGAAAAGTTATATCTATTTATTTTACTAATATTTCTTCTAAACTCTAATCTACTTCCTAAAAACCAATTTATTGTAATAGCATAAATAAGTAAATTTAATAGGCTCAAAAATTTATCATTATCTAACATCATTATGTTTTCCTCTCTAAAATGTCACTCACATGCTTCTTGTATAATAGTTAATAAAAGTATCATAGGTATCATTCATTCTAGTTTTACTTATAGGAATTTTGATTTGATTTTCTAGTACCAAACTATTTTTATTTATATTTTTAACATATTTAATGTTTACTATATAAGATCTATGACACCTCACGAAATGGTCTTTAGGTAATAACTTTTCTATTTCACTAATCTTCCTATTAAATGTATAGATATCCATCTTTGTATGTATATCTATATAATGATCAAAAGCAATAATATAAAATATATCATCATGATCTATCTTAAAAATATTTTTACCTTTTGATAAAATTAAATTTTTTTTATTTTTTATACATTTTTTTATTTTTTCTTTTACCTTATCTAAAACACTAAAAATTTTTTCTTCATTAATTGGTTTTAAAAGGTAATTTAATGCCTCTACACTATATCCCTCAAATACATATTCATCTATCCCAGTAATAAAAATAATTATTACTTCACTATCTCTTGCTCTTATTTTCTTAGCTAGTTCAATTCCAGACATATCACCCATCTGAATATCTAAAATAATAACATCATGCACTTCTTCATACTCCCAATTAAATAAGAACTTTTCTGCTGATTGAAATATATCTATTCTGCATTCAATATTATTTTTATTTGCCCATCTTTTTATATAGTCTTTATTAATCTCAGCTTGAATCATTTCATCTTCACATATTGCAAATTTTATCATACCAATACCCTCTTCTAATAAAAACTTTTTATTTATATAAACTGTACCTTTACAATTTATATATACGACATTTTTCAATAATCTTTTACATTTTTCTTTATTTTTTATAATAAATTAATTCTGATATAATAGTCAATTTTGTTCGTGTAATACTTTTTTTCATTCGTAAATTTTATAATAAAATCATAAACATTTCATATAAGAATTTACTTCACCTAATTATTATATTAACTTTATCTTAATCCTACTCATTATAATCTTAAGATTAAGATTATAAAAAAAATAGATAGCTTCTGCCACCTATTTTTTTATTAGTATTTAATTCATTTCAAAATATTATGGTAATTGATTACCTGCAGCCCTATATAATTCATACCATTCTTCTCTAGTTAATTCAACTTCTGAGGCTTTACATATATCTCTTAATCTGCTTGTATTTGTAGTCCCAACTATTGTTTGAATTTTAGCTGGATGTCTTAATATCCATGCTGTAGCTATTGCCGAATTGGTTACTCCCTTTTTCTCTGCAATTTCATCTATTTTCTTATTTAACTCTGGGAACTTATCATTATTTAAAAAGACACCTTCAAAGAATCCATATTGGAATGGTGACCATGCTTGTATAGTTATATCTTTAAGTCTACAATATTCTAATATACTTCCATCTCTATCTATTGATGGATCTACCTTCATATTAACATTTATTCCTGAATCAATAATCCCTGTATGCATTAAGCTAAATTGTAGCTGATTTATCATTATCTTATTTTTTAAGTACTTATTTAATAATTCTATTTGCATTGGATTATGATTACTTACTCCGAATTCTCTTACCTTTCCAACCTTGAAAAGTTCATCAAAAGCTTCTGATACTTCTTCTGGATCCATCAATGTATCTGGACGATGTAGTAATAATATGTCAATATATTCAGTACCTAATCTCTTTAGAATTCCATCTACTGAGTTTATAATATGTTCTTTAGAATAATCATAAAATCCTTTTCTTATTGAACATTTACTTTGAATTATCATTTTTTCTCTTATTGATGAATTCATTCCTATAGCTTCAGAAAATATTTCTTCTGATTTCCCTCCACCATAAATATCAGCATGATCAAAGAAATTAATACCTTCTTCTAAAGCAATATTTACTAGTTTATTTACCTCTTCTTTTTCCATATTAGCAATTCTCATACATCCTAATCCAATATTAGATGCTTGAATATCACTTGTCCCTAAAATTATATTTTTCATCCTTTTTTCCTCCCATTTCTCTATCATGATGTTATACCTATATCTCTCTTCACCATAACATTGTTTCTATTTAAACATGAATTTTATCAACAAATCTGATAATACTATATTATCATTTAAACATTTTCATAGTCAAATATTAATTTGTAAACTTAAAGTAAATAAAAATTATATTTATTAACTTTTCCCTTAATTCGTTATATAATATTTAACATAATCTTGAAGATAAAATACAATGTGGGAGTGGGGAAATGTAATGAATAACAAAAATAACAAATCTCAATTAATTACTTTAGCATCGATAATGATATCTTTCCTAATCATGATGTTTGTAAGTAAAATAATAGGACTTATCTTGATTGCTTTAGTTATAGGTTTTAATATTTATAAACAAAGCTATCTTCTAAACGTAATAAAAGGTAATAAAGCATATGCAATTAAAGATTTTGATACTGCATTAGAAAAATATAAAAAAGCTGTATCTTCTAAATTTGTAAATGCGGGAGTGATAAGAGGGTACATCTTAATAGAACTTAAGCATGGTAATGCTGAAACTGCCAATAAAGTATTGACAGACATACTAAGTACTAGAACTTTTACTTCACAAGAATTACTAGCTTTAAATGTATCTAGAGCTTTAATACTTTGGAAACTTGGAAATCTTGATAAGGCTATATATACTCTTAAAACTCTATTAGAAGATGAAAAAAGTACTTACATTTATGAAACTTTAACTACTCTTTTACTTATTAATGAGAATATTGATGAATCTCTTGATCTTATTAAAGAAGGGTTAGATTATGATGAAAATAATACTATTTTAAAATCTAACTTTGGTGAAGCTAACTATAAATTAGGTAATGTAGATTCAGCAGAAGAGGTTTTCTCTAGTCTTATTGAAGAAAATGTTTCATTTATTGAACCATATTACTTTTCTGCTTTAATTGTTAAAGAAAAAGGAGAAAATGAAAAGTCTATTGAGTTATTAGAAAGTGGCTTAGCAACAAATGACTCGTTACTTACCACTGTTTCAAAAGATGATGCTAAAAAACTATTAGATGAATTAACACAAAAAAACTAATTTCAAAATTAAAAAAGTGACGAGTTAATTTTAAAAACTAAAATCAGTTTTTTTACATTAACTTATCACTTTTTAATTAATAAACTTTACTATCTCTTTTGTTTAACAGGTAAAATAATTGTAAACTTACTTCCTTTTCCTACTTCACTTTCTACATAAATTTCTCCACCATGTATATCAATAATTCTCTTAGTTATAGTTAATCCTAATCCACTTCCGCCTTTAACCTCTGCATTTTTATCAACAACTTGGTTAAATCTATTAAATATCAATTCATGATGATCCTTATCTATTCCTATACCATCGTCTACAACTTCTATTTTCACAAGATTATTAAGATCTTTTATAGTAACCTCAATATTACCTCCTGGCTTTGTGAATTTTGCTGCATTGCTAACTATATTAACTATACAACGTTCTATTTCAGTTTGGTCAGCTTCAATTATTTTTTCTTCTACCTCTGGATCTACAATTAAGTTAATCCCCTTTTCTTCAATATATTCTCTTAAAGAAAGTGCTGCTTCTTCTACCAAGTAAACTATATCCACCTCTTTTATATCTATTCTATAGCTTCCATGTTCAATCTTTGAAGAATCAATTAAATCATTAATTATCTTTAATAACCTTTTTGTATTATTTCTCATAATCACCATATACTTATTTAGCTTTTCTTTTTCAATACCTCTTTCTCCTTTATTTAACTCTCTTATTAATTGCTCTGTAGAGTAAATAACGTTTAACGGAGTTCTTAACTCATGAGACATATTTATTAAATAATTATTCTTATTCTTTTCTAAATCAATTACTTTTTTAAACAACTCATTATTTCTTTTCATCTCTTCAGTTAAAGCTTTTGTTCTTTGTCCTACTAGTTCATCTAATTTTTTCACTTTATATTTATGATTAAATATAATAAATATAATAATTAAAATGTACATGAATACAGAATATTTGCTTGCCCAAAAAGGTGGTGATATTGTAAATGTTACCTTAGCACTTTCACTAATACTTCCATTATTATTCCTAGCCCTAATATTAAATACATAATCTCCAGGAGATAGGTTACTTAAAGTTATTGAATTTGACTCCATTAGTGTCCACTCATCGCTTCCACCTTCTAAGAGATAATAATATTGTATTCCATTAGGATTTATGTAATTGGGTAAAAAAGCTTCAATATATATATTATTTTCATCATAATTTAACTTCTTAGAATCTAAATTATTTATATCTATTCCATTTACTTTAAATTCATCAAAAGTTATTCCGTATGTTGATTCAGCCTCTTTAATCTCTTCCGGTTTAAATATATTGAATCCATTTATCCCACCAAAGATAAACTCATTATTTTTATTTTTGAAATAAGCTTTTCCATTAAATTCATTGCTTTGAAGTCCATCAGTTATATCTAAATTAATAACTTTACCAGTCTTCTTATTTATCTTAGATATGCCCATATTAGTACTTACCCACGGATTACCATATGTATCTATTAATATTCCATAGATATTAGCATTTGCCATACCATCTTTAGTTGTATATCTTTTAAACTTCTCAGTATTCTTATCAAACTTGTTTAACCCCAGACTAGTCCCTATCCAAATTTCACCTTTCTCGCCTTCTGTTATTGTTCTTACAGAATTATTGCTTAAAGATTTCTTATTCTTTTCTTCATTTCTATATGCTTTTATTTCTTTTGTCTTAGGATTAATTCTAATTAATCCACCTTGTACAAAAGTAGCTATAAAATATTCTCCATCACTATCTTTGTACACATCTCCTATATACTGATCTGATGGTGAATATTCCTTTATAATATCTGTAATATCTATAATCTCATCTGTTGCTAAATTTAAAATTGATAATCCTGTTGGTGTTCCTATCCAAAGATATCCTAAGTCATCATAATAAATACTTTTTACTATATTATTAGGTAACCCAGTACTTTCATCATAGACTTTACCTGTTTGAGAAGATTTATCAACTATAGCAATACCTTTATCAGTAGCTATAAATACCTTTTTATCATTACCCGTTATATCATATATGCAATCGCTTGGTATTATGTCACTTGGATTACCTTCTCTTAGATTTTTGATTCTATCTGTTTCTCTATTTAACAAATCTATCCCTTCATTTTTACTACCAATCCATAATATCCCCTCTTCATCCTCATAAAGAGCAGTAACCATATTATCACTTATAGTCTTACTATCAAACGGATCATTCTTATAATGTGATATCTTTCTATCAGGATTAAATATACTAATTCCTGAATAAGTTCCTACCCATATAAGGCCTGTCCTATCCTGAATTACTGAAAATATATTATCATCTATTAAGGAGTTTTTATCATACATTTTATTCTTATATGTAGTAAAACTCTTATTATCACCATTTAATTTAGATAATCCTCCATCAGTACATATCCATATATTTCCTCCGGAATCCTTTAAAAAGTTTTTAACAAAACTTCCACCTAAAGCCTTATCATCTTCATCTTCACTATAATATCTTGTTATTTCATCAGTTTTTATATTTATTTTAAATGCTCCGCTATTATATGTTCCCGCCCATATATAGCCATCACTATCGTAATAAACCTTATATATATTATTTTCACTTATTGTATTATCATTGTTGCTATCGTATGTAAAACTCTTTGAATATCCAGTTTCTAAATTAATTTTACTTATCCCATTTTCTGTAGCTACCCATATGTTTTTTTCATTATCTTCTGCTAATGAATTTATGTATTGCTCCGTTAACTTATCCCCTTCAAATATTCTTTTAAAACTATCTGTATCCTTATCATATATATTTAACCCATCAGCCGTTCCTAACAATATCTTATTATCACTAGTTATAAGTATAGATGCTACATTAGCATGAGATAAATTTCCTTCTTCATTATTATCTAAATAATTAGTTATTGTTTGTCCATCACTATGTATTTTACTTAATCCATTTGCTGTAGCTACCCATATATTACCTTCATTATCTTCCTTTATGTCTAATATATAATTATTTACTAAGCTATTTTTATTATCTTCTTCTACCCTATATGTTTTAAATTGATATCCATTATATCTATTAAGTCCATCATTAGTTCCAATCCATATATACCCCTTACTATCTTGAAACAATGCCTCTACAGTTCCTTGTGTTAGCCCTTCTTCTATAGTTATATTTTTAAAATTTATCTGTTCTTTTGCACTTACATCATAGTTAAAATTTATTAAAGTTAGATTAACAATAATCGTTAACAAAAAAATCTTAAGCATTATATTTTTTCTCATATTACTCTTCCTTCGATACTTAAGAATTAACAATTAAGAATAAAATTTATAAACTTTATCTTAACCATTAATTCTTATCTTTAAATTTCTACTTTTTTACACTGCTTATAATTTTATCATTATATATATGTAAATACAACCAACATAAAATTTACATTGCTTCTAAGTTGTTCTATTTTTGTGATAATTATAAATATAAAACGGAACTCCTAAAAGCATTAAAATAAATCCCCACATAACGATTTCTGCTCCTGAACCATATATAGTCCAAACTGTATAGATAAAAGCTAATAAAGGTAGTATAGATTTAGCAACAAACATTCTTATACTTATTTTCTTTTCAGTTCTAAACATTATCATAATTTCCGCCGAAACTGATAGTAGATACACTGGTAAGTAAGAAAGTGTTGCTAGTATTGTTATAAAAGCAAAAGCAGAAACCATACTTCTTTGATAATTTGTGAGCAATAAAATATTTACTAAAGCACTGCTTATAACAAGAGAATAAACAGGGGTATTGTATTTTGAACTTACCTTGCCAAATATTTTAGGAAATACTCCATCTTGTCCTGCTGCATAAGAAACTCTTGCTGTAGCTAATATCCATCCTATTGTTGTTCCTAAGATTGATACCACTACTATAGCTGATATAACTATCCCTACTGAACTACCTAAAGCTTTAGTTAAAATATCTGTTAATGGTGCTGTACTTTTAGCTAAGACTTCATTTGGCATAGCTCCCATACTTGCAATACTTATAGCTAAGTAAATTACAGCAGAAATTACTAATCCATATATAGTACTTCTCTTTACATTTTTTTCAGGATCTTTTATCTCTCCTGCAGCTACTGTAGCACTTTCTAATCCTATAAAGGCCCAAAGCGTTGTAGTCGCTGCTAAAGATATTGTTTCTAATCCTTTGTTTTCTGGTAATAATGGTATTAAATTATTTTTATCAAAATTCAAAAAAGCAACTATTATAAATAAAGCAAAAAATACTATTTTAAACACAGTAGTAAAACTTTGTATTTTCCCTGCTTGTTTCACTCCAACTATATTCAGTATAGTAACTGCCCAAAGTATTGCACTAGAATAAATTATTGAATAAATTGGATGATTTAAAAAAGGAAATATGGCTGCAGAATAACTTGTTAATGTCACTAAAATAGCTGTATTCCCAATCCAAGATCCATTCCAGTATAACCATGCACTTAAAAATCCAGCAAATTCTCCAAAAGCTTCTTTTACATATTGGTATGCTCCCCCTGTTTCAGGAAACTTCGATCCTAAATTTGCAAAGGATATAGCTACTAATACAGAACCTATAGTAGTCAATATCCATGCTAAAATTGTTGCAAGAGGCCCTGAAACCTCTGCTAAGGTAGCTGGAAGCATAAACACTCCTGATCCTATCATATTTCCACATACTAACATTGTGGCCATAAATAATCCCATATCTTTTTTTAAATTTTTATTTTCCATAAATACACCCTTCATAAATCAAAGTTAAGAATTTATATAAAATTAGAACATTAAGCTTTATAATTTAAAACTCTATCATTTCTTAAATTGTAAAATTCTTTTCATTTATAATTAATTTGCCCAACCTTTTCCCATTTATCCAAATGCTAAAAAGTTAGAAAGATTAAAATTTTTAATTAAGTTAATACTAAGTAAGAAGCAAATATTTGCTTTGATATTACCTTAAAATTTACTACTTAATAGAATATGAAAGGAGTGATTTTATGAAAAAGACTTGGACTATTGTTATTGCTATAGTTATTTTATTATCTATTCTTATTATTCCTGTAGTAAGTAGCTATAATAACTTAGTCACGCTAGAACAAAATGTTAATATTGCAGAATCTAATATTGATACACAACTTCAAAGAAGGTCAGATTTAATACCCAACTTGGTAAACACAGTTAAGGGGTATGCTTCTCAAGAAAAAGATATATTTACTGATATTGCTAATGCTAGAAGTAAACTTGCAGGTGCTACTAATGTAAGCGAACAAGCTAATGCTGATGGTGAATTATCGAATGCCCTATCTAGATTATTAGTAGTAGTTGAAAGGTATCCTGATTTAAAATCTAATCAAAATTTTCAAGATCTTTCTGTTCAACTAGAAGGAACTGAAAATAGAATTGCTATAGCTAGACAAGATTATAATACTGCAGCTACAGCATATAACACAAAGAGAAAGAGTTTTCCTACTAATATAGTAGCTTCAATCTTTGGCTTCCAAGAAAAATCTCTTTATAAGGCTAGTGAAGGTGCACAAGACGTCCCTTCTGTAGATTTCTCAAGTTAATATGTATAAAAAGTCAAAATCTTTTTTTAGATTTACTTTTTCTCTTTTAATATTTTGTTTATTGTTTACCACTAGTGTATTTAGTAGTGAAACCTTTCCATCTCCAACTAATTATAAATACATTAATGACTATACTAACACTATAGATAAATCTACAATAAAAGAAATAATTTCTATAGGAAAAGAATTAGAAGATAAAACTTCAGCTCAAGCCATTATAGTAATCATTGATAGCACTAACGGCACTCCTATAGAAGATTATTCAAATAAACTATTTAGAACATGGGGAATTGGTCAAAAGGATAAAGATAATGGCCTCTTAATTCTTCTAGCACTAAATGATAAATCTTGGAGAGTAGAAGTTGGACGAGGTTTAGAAGGAGCTATCCCTGATGCTTTAAGTAATAGAGTAATGCAAGAGATAGCAAAACCTAATTTTATAAATGAAGATTATAGTGAAGGATTATTAAATTCATATAGCGTCTTTTCTGACTTCATTGCATCCGAGTATGGTGTTACTTTAGATAAATCACTAAATATTACTTTACCTAACGAAAGCAATCTTAATGGAAGAAAAGAAGGTAAATTTGCCATAAGCTTACTTTTACTTCTAATATTTGCAGATATATTTCTAAATAGAGGTCGAGTTTCATCTTCTATTTTACACCTTTTATTTTGGAATAGCTTTTTTAATGGAAATAGTCGTGGCGGGCCTGGTGGATTCGGTGGTGGTTCCTCAGGAGGTGGCAGCTTTGGAGGATATGGTGGCGGATCTTCTAACGGCGGTGGGTCTTCAGGAAGCTGGTAATCGCACTGACAAGTGACAAGTGACAAGTGATTTTAATGAATATATATACTATCCATCAACAACTTTAAGTTAAGTATAAAACATAAAACAGATTATATTTATTTATATACAATCAAAATAAATATAATCTGCTTTTATTATAATTTAATTTTCAATAATAAACTTTACTCTTCCTACCCTTTCTTGCGTTGGTGAATATGTATTCACCGACATTCCATTGTAGCTTATTCCATTTATAATAATTTCTATACCTGTCACATCAATATCATCCTTAGTTAGTTCTCTTATATTATTATCTTTATCAATTAAGAAAGTAGTTGTTTTTTCATCATATGAATACTCATCTTGATTAGATACCGAAATTTCATAATCATCAAATTCCCTCAATGGCTTTTTAGTTTGTATTAAATGAATTGTCTCAAATACTCTGTCACATTCTACCGCACTTTCAATATATTCTTCTGAAAAAATATATTTACTTCTTCTTACGAGATAGTTATTTTCATTTACATCTTTATCATATGAAATATAATACAATACATTTTCCCCATACTTTTTTACCACACAAGGCAATACGAATTTTCCTAA
The DNA here is from genome assembly GCF_014287825.1 of Clostridium hominis. Taxonomy (NCBI): domain Bacteria; kingdom Bacillati; phylum Bacillota; class Clostridia; order Eubacteriales; family Clostridiaceae; genus Clostridium; species Clostridium hominis. The sequence continues at coordinate 461 of NZ_JACOOO010000049.1, read as the reverse complement.
TCTCACCATTATTTAAGTATTCTACATTAAACCAATCTAATTTTAGTATATCTTTTATATCAAACTCCGCTTTAACTCGCTCTAAATCGTCTTTTAAATTTAAACTTCGAATCATAGTTGAACTTATAGGTATTTCCTCACTTTTTTCATATGGTAACTGTCTCATTGTTGGTGATATAGTTATATATATAATAAGTATAAATCCAAATAATGCTGATTTTCTTTTTATATGCTTATTAACTTCTGCTCTGTATACTATTAAGTGTATTATAAATCCTATTGGGAGTATTATTTTTTTAATTGGTATAACAAAAGCGCCCATCATAAAATAACCTATTAATTTTAAAAATATGTTTTCTTCTGCTTCATCCTTATTCTTATATAAACCTATTATACAAGTAATGAAATAAATAGATATTAATAGTATAAAACCTCCCATAACCTCACCCTTACAAAAATTA
>NZ_JACOOO010000026.1:0-11122 GCF_014287825.1 Clostridium hominis | reverse complement strand
TTATATATAGTTAAATAGTTATATTTTAATTTTTGTATTCATAATATATATTAAATAAATTAAACCATGGGGGTGATATTTATGTTTAAGCTAAGTATTTTAGATAAAGCATCTTTTTTTCTAGTGATTCTAGGTGCTTTAAACTGGGGAAGTATAGGAATATTAAATTTTAATTTTATATACTTCTTAGTTGGTGGAACGCCATTTATTTTAAGAATTATTTATGTATTAGTATTTTTGGCAGCAATAGACTTGTTATATCTTTTGGTAAAAGGAAATGTTATAAAAGTTAAATCGTAGTTGCTATACATAAATAACAAAAAAACTCCTGTTATAATTAACAGGAGTTTTTTATAAGTATAACTAAAATTAATCTTCTAAAGTTTCAATTAATTTTACGATTTCTTCAGCTGCTAAAGTTTCATCATCACCGTTTGCAGAAACAGTTATAGTTGCTCCTTTAGTTACACCTAAAGATAAAACACCGATTAAGCTTTTTACGTTAGCTTTCTTTCCGTTAAATTCAATGCTTACATCTGATTTGAATGATGAAGCTTTCTTTACTAATAAAGTTGCTGGTCTAGCGTGTAAACCAGTTCCGTTATTTACTATTACTTCTTTAGATACCATTAAATACACCTCTTTTTATAATAATCATCTTAACGATTCCATTATAAACGTTAATGAATTAAATTTCAAGAGTTAACTGTATTTTTAATATATTAATATAAAATTTAAACGTATTTATTAGTATAATATAAAAGGGAAATCTATAGCTATATACAGATTTCCCTTTTATATTATTAATTTATCTTGGCTGAACTATTAGTTTAATAGCAGTTCTTTCTTCACCATCAATTTCTATATCAGTAAAAGCTGGAACACATACTATGTCTCTTCCACTTGGTGCTACAAAGCCTCTTGCTATTGCAATTGCCTTAATAGCTTGATTAATAGCTCCTGCACCTACTGCTTGGATTTCTACTATGTTCTTTTCTTTTATAATAGCTGCTAATGCTCCTGCAACTGAATTTGGATTAGATTTTGTTGAAACTTTTAATACTTCCATTTTTAATTTGACCTCCTGATAAAAATCGTTTACATTATATTCATTAATACTTCTCATAATATATATATTCTATATGTTTTGAATAATTCCTTCTTTTGTAAAGAATAAAAAAAAATACATTTTGAATTTTCAAAATGTATTTTTAAAGATTTATTTAGCGTAGTCTACTGCTCTTGTTTCTCTAATAACATTTATTTTAATTTGTCCTGGATACTCTAATTGCTCTTCGACGCTTTTAGCTAAACTACGTGCTAATTCAATTGAACCAGCATCATCTAATAGTTCTGGTTTAACCATAATTCTAATCTCTCTTCCAGCTTGAATTGCATATGACTTCTCTACACCTTCGTATGAGTTTGCAATTTCTTCAAGTTTCTCTAATCTCTTAATATAAGCTTCTAGTGTTTCTCTTCTTGCACCAGGTCTAGCTGCTGATATAGCATCAGCTGATTGAACTAGGATAGCTTCTAAAGACATCATTTCAACATCACCGTGATGTGCTGCTATAGCATTTACTACTAAAGGTGATTCATGATACTTTTTAGCTAAATCTCCACCAATAAGAGCGTGTGGACCTTCGTGTTCTTGGTCTACTGCTTTACCGATGTCATGTAATAAACCTGCTCTTTTAGCAAGATTTACATCTAATCCTAATTCAGATGCCATTAATCCTGCTAAGTATGAAACTTCGATAGAATGTTTTAAAACATTCTGACCATAACTAGTTCTATATTTTAGTCTTCCAAGTAACCTCATTATTTCAGGATGTAATCCATGTACACCCGTTTCTAAAGTTGCTTGTTCTCCTTCTTCTTTAATGTCATTTTCTACATCCTTAGTGGCTCTTTCAACCATTTCTTCTATTCTTGCAGGATGTATTCTGCCATCAATAATAAGCTTTTCTAATGCTATCTTAGCTATTTCTCTTCTAATCGGATCAAAGCTAGATAATATTACTGCTTCTGGAGTATCATCAATAATTAAATCTACACCAGTCAAAGTTTCAAGAGTTCTAATATTTCTTCCTTCTCTACCAATAATTCTGCCCTTCATTTCATCATTTGGTAATGCCACTACATGCACAGTTGATTCAGATACATGATCTGCCGCACATCTTTGAATTGCAGTAGTAATAATTTCTCTCGATTTCTTATCTGCTTCTTCTTTAGCTTTCGATTCTATTTCTTTGATCATTAAAGCCGTTTCGTGCGTTATTTCCTTTTTAACTTCATCTAATAATATTTCTTTAGCTTCTTCAGTTGAAAGGTTCGAAACTTTTTCAAGTTCCTCTCTTCTGTGATTATAAATTTCTTGGGCACTTTCTTCCAATTGACTTATTTCTTGCATTTTTTTGTTGATATTTTCTTCTTTCTTTTCAAGAAGATCGCTCTTTTTGTCTAATGCTTCTTCTCTTTGAAGAATTCTTCTTTCAAGTCTTTGAATTTCATTTCTTCTATCACGAGAATCTCTGTCTAAGTCACTTCTAAGTTTGTGAACTTCTTCTTTAGCCTCTAAAATAGCTTCCTTCTTTGTTGATTCGGCTTCCTTCTTAGCATTTTCAACTAATTTTTCAGCTTCACCTTCTAAAATTAAAACCTTTTTCTTTGTAGCTGTTTTAATAGCTATATATTGGATAATTCCTAATATAGCCAGTATTATAATTCCTACTAATATCATTATAGTACTATCCAAATTAACACCTCCTTGCATATTAATCAATTTATTATTTAATAGAAAGTAGGTAGGTGTCATATTATTCTGTACTGGAACTTGAATTTGATAAACCAGTATTTGTTATTATTTTATCTTAAAAACAAAAATATGTCAAGTTTAGTTAATTAAATACATTAATTAATTTATATATATAAAGCAAAAAAATACGCCTTATTATATCTATAATAAAGCGTATTACTTATTTTACTTTTTCTCTTTTTCAGCCTTAGGTTCTGCCATTATTGGTAGTGAATATTTAGTTCTAATTTTATTTTCTATCTCTAAAGCTATATGTGGATTTTCTTTTAAATATTGTTTAGCATTTTCTCTACCTTGACCTAATCTTATATCATTATATGAGAACCATGCACCACTTTTTTGAACTATATTTTCTTTAACACCTACATCTATAATGTTTCCATTTCGTGAAATACCTTCATTATACATGATATCAAACTCTGCTTGCTTGAATGGTGGAGCAACTTTATTTTTCATGATTTTTACTCTAGTTCTATTACCAACTATTTCATCACCTTGTTTTATTGAATCTATTCTTCTAACATCCATTCTAACTGAAGCATAGAACTTAAGAGCTCTTCCCCCTGTTGTTGTTTCAGGATTACCAAACATAACTCCAACCTTTTCTCTTAACTGGTTAATGAATATTGCTACACATTTTGATTTATTAATAGTTCCTGCTAATTTTCTTAGAGCTTGAGACATTAACCTAGCATGTAATCCTACGTGAGAATCACCCATTTCTCCTTCGATTTCTGCTCTTGGAACTAATGCTGCAACTGAGTCTACTACCAATACATCAATTGCTCCAGAACGAACTAGTGCTTCTGCTATTTCAAGACCTTGCTCTCCTGTATCAGGTTGAGAAACTATAAGATTTTCAGTGTCTACCCCTAAGTTCTTAGCATAACTTGGATCTAAAGCATGCTCGGCATCAATAAAGCCAACTGCACCACCTGCTTTTTGTGCTTCTGCAATTATATGTAACGCAACAGTAGTTTTACCTGAACTTTCTGGTCCGTATATTTCTATAATTCTTCCCTTAGGAACACCGCCTATACCAAGTGCAATATCTAAATCTAAACAACCCGTAGATATAGCATCAACACTCATAGCATTATGTTCTCCTAATTTCATTATGGCACCCTTACCATATTGTTTTTCAATTTGACTCATAGCATTTTCTATAGCTTTTAATTTTTCTGCATTAATATTTCCCATAAGGCTCATCCTCTCTATCGAACATTTGTTTTATTAATTAAATTATAATTTATGTTGAATTTTAAGTCAACATAAATTTCTAAAAAATTATTTATATTATTTATATATTAAAAAGTTCCACCTTGAATCAGGAGGAACTTTTTAATATTATGTCCTGTATTTAACTATTTAGTCATTGAAAATACTTTTTTGTTCTTAATAAAGTAATCTATTCCAGATATTATTGTTATTATTACCGCTAGGTATAAAAATACAGTTGGAGTAACTTCAAAGAATTTATTAAGTGCAGAATTATTATTTATTAAAGATGCTAAATATGGAGATGTTCCTATATTAACTTTTATAAGTAATAATACAATTGCTATTATTTGTATAACTGTCTTTATTTTCCCCCACCAACTAGCTGCAATTATCTTCCCTTCTGATGCAGCAATTGTTCTTAAACCTGATACAGCAAATTCTCTTGCTATAATGATTATTGCTGCGTAACTAGGGATTAATCCAAGTTCGACTAAAGATATTAATGCAGAAGTAACTAATAATTTATCAGCTAAAGGATCCATAAACTTTCCAAAAGTTGTTACTTGATTTCTACTTCTTGCTATATAACCATCTAATTGATCTGTTAAGGATGCAATTATAAATACTAGTGTAGCTAGTATAGTTCCATATGGAATTCCTTTCATAGCTATAAATATCAAAAAAATAGGTACTAAGAAAATTCTTAGCATAGTTAACTTATTTGCCAGATTCATCTATAACATCTCCTACTAAATCATACTCTTGTATATCAGTAATTTTCACTTTTACAACATCACCTATTTTTATTTTATTTGTTTTTCTAATATAAATTATATTATCTATTTCAGGTGACATCATGTAATTTCTTCCAATGTAAAATTCTCCATTACTTCTATCTATTATAGTATCATAGATATTACCAATTTTCAAATTATTTAAGTCTAACATAATTTTTCTTTGAGTAAGCATTAGTTCTCTTAAACGGCTCTCTTTAACGGACTCATCTATTTGCCCGTTCATTATAGCTGCAGGGGTTCCCTCTTCTTGTGAATAACTAAATACACCTACATTATCTAACTTATACTCTTTTAAGAATTCTTTTAATTCATTAAAGTCTTCATTACTTTCGTTAGGGAATCCTACTATTAATGATGTTCTTAATGTAATTTCAGGAATTCGTTCTCTAAGTTTATCGATTATATTAATAATATCTTCTTTGCTAGTCTTTCTACCCATTAATTTTAAAATTTTATTACTAATATGTTGTATTGGTATATCTAGATATTTAGCTACCTTATTATTTGATGAAATTTCTTCAATTAGTTCATCATACATCTCTTCAGGATAACAGTATAAAAGTCTTACCCACTCAATATTTTCAACCTCTGAAACCTTCTTAACTAATTTATGAAGCATTTTTCCATCATAAATATCAACACCATAATTTGTTAAGTCTTGAGCTATTAAAATAATCTCTTTTACACCCTGTAAAGATAAACTTTCAACTTCTTTAATAACACTTTCTATTGTTCTACTTCTGAATTTACCTCTTATTTTAGGAATTATGCAGTAGGTACAAAAGTTATTACAACCTTCTGCAATCCTTACATAAGCAGTATGAGTATTTGTTGTTAATATTCTTTCACCTTCATTTATACTTAAATCACTATAAGTTGCTGAAGAGATTTGTTTTTGTTCCTTTATAAATTCTAATATAAGTTTATGCAATTTCATATAATCATTTACGCCCATAAGAATATCAATTTCAGGCATTTGCTCTAATAATTCATCTCCATATCTTTGGGTTAAACATCCTGTCGCTATAAGCATCTTACATTTGTAATCAGTCTTATATCTAGCCATTTCTAAAATTGTATCTATTGACTCTTGTTTTGCACTTTCTATAAATCCACAAGTATTAACGATTATTATATCTGCCTCTTTAGGGTTATTTGTAATTTCATAATATTTATTAATTGTACCTAATATAAGTTCAGAATCAACTCTATTTTTATCGCATCCTAAACTGACCATTCCAACTTTAAATTTTTCCAAAGTATATTCCTCCATTGTCTAGCTTTCTAATAATTCATAAATTATTGTAATTGAATAACTCTTTATTTACAAGTATTTTTATTCATTATTAACCACTAGGACTTGTCTAGGTCTACTTCCATCCTTTGGGGATATTATTCTTTGTTCTTCTAACATATCCATTATTCTTGATGCTCTATTGAAGCCAATTCTTAATTTTCTTTGTAAAAACGATGTGGATGCTTGTTGATATTCTATAACAATTTTTATAGCCTCTTCAAGAAGTTCGTCTTCATATTCATTTTGTTGCGATTCAGCAGGAGCTTCACTATTAATATGGTTTATAATATCTTCTTCATAAGTAACAGTATCTTGTGAGTTTTTGATAAAGTTAACTACGTTTTCTACTTCTTCTTCAGATATAAATGCCCCCTGGACTCTTACTGGCTTATTTTCTCCTATTGGATAATATAGCATATCCCCTCTTCCTAATAGCTTTTCAGCTCCAACTTGATCTAATATTGTTCTTGAATCAATCCCTGATGAAACAGCAAATGATATTCTAGATGGAATATTTGCTTTAATTACTCCTGTGATTACATCAACTGACGGTCTTTGAGTCGCAATTATCAAATGCATACCTGCTGCTCTAGCCATTTGAGCTAACCTACAAATATAATCTTCAACATCATGAGGACATGCCATCATTAAATCAGCAAGCTCATCTACAATTATAACTATATAAGGAAGTTTTTCATCAATTTCTCCCTTATCAAATAAATTATTGTAAGATTCTATATTTTTGACTTTATTGTTATAGAATAAGTTGTACCTCTTATTCATTTCATTTACAGCCCAATTTAATGCACCTGCAGCCTTTTTAGGGTCAGTAACAACCGGAATAAGCAAATGTGGGATATCGTTATAAACACTTAATTCCACAACTTTAGGGTCTACCATTAATAGCTTTACATCAGCAGGTGAATATTTATAAATCAAACTAATTATTAAAGCATTTATACATACAGATTTACCTGAACCTGTTGCTCCAGCAATAAGCATATGTGGCATTTTAGATAAATCACCTACTACACATTTACCAGCTATATCTTTTCCTAATCCAAATGATAACTTTTTATTTGAATTAGTAAACTCTTTTGAATCTAAAACTTCTCTTAAAAATACAGGAATTTGTTTTTTGTTTGGAACTTCTATACCTATTGCCGATTTACCTGGAATAGGAGCTTCTATTCTTATGCCATTAGCAGCAAGGCCTAATGCTATATCATCAGTCAAATTTACAATTTTTGAAACTTTAACACCAGGACTTGGCTGTAGTTCAAAACGAGTAACTGAAGGACCTTTAGTAACTTGTGTAACTTTAGCTTCCACTCCAAAACTCTCTAAAATTGACTCTAATTTATTTGCACCATCAATCAGCTCTTTCTTGTCTTCACTTTTTAATCGTGCTTTTCCGTTGTTTTTTAATAAATCTATTGTTGGAAATACATAATGTATTTCTTTAGAGTCACTATTTATGATATTATCTAAATCTATATCTTTACTTTTTAAATCCTTTGAAGTTCTTATATGTTGAATAGTTTCAGTACTAACTTGCTTATCAGCATTTAATAACTCTATTTCTTCTTTTTCGTTGAAAGATTCTAAAGATACTTCCTCGCTTATCTCTGATTCATTACCATTTGAATTTTTCATAAAATCAAGTATTTGAATTTTATTATCAATTCCTTTTACAATATCTTTGTCTATTACATCGTTAATAGGTTCAACTTCAATAAATTGGTCATTTGCTTTAGAAGGTTTGTCTTTCTTTTTAGGTTTAGTTTTTATATTTTGAATTATTTTATTAGTAAACTCATTTATTAACTTTACAATACTATAAATTGTTATATCAAACACTTGCGTAATGCCAATAAATAGTAGAGATGAATATAAAATATATGATCCAATATATCCTATAAACTTAGATAAAGGAAATGCTATAAGATGTCCTAAAAATCCTCCATGTAAAGTTAAATCACTTTCTCCCATTATAAGCTTTAATGATGATTTAAATGTTTCTTGATTTAAACTTTGAACTTTTATTGTGGCCGAAAGAAAAATCAGAGTAATAACAATTAAAGTTATTCCAAACAGCCTCCTAGAGTAGACTATCTCACCTTTAGATATAATCATATTTACTCCAAAATAAATTAGATATAGAGGCAGAACAAATGCTCCCAATCCAACTAAATTATATATATATTTTCTTGAAATATGAGATAAAACACCTGCAAGATTTGTATAAATCGCAATGGTAAGAAGTAATCCTATAACAATATAGACTATACTTTTTATATCATTATCTAATGTTTTCTTTTTTTTAGTTCTCTTTTTGGTATTTTTTTTACTTTTAGTAGTCACAAAATCACTCCTATAATATAGTTAAAATTTTCATATATAACTATATTATATAATTAAGATGACATAGTGTAAAATATGTTTAGATAAAAAAAGGAATTCTTTCGAATTCCTTTTTAATCTATCTCAAATTATTCTTTTCATATATTGATATTGCATCTTTTAATTTGTCTAAAGCCTCTTTAATTCCCCCTACCTCATCTATTAAGCCACAAGAAACTGCTTGTTCTCCTATCAATATAGTACCCATATCGTTTAGTAATTCATCTGATTTGAGCATCATTTTCTTTAGGTCATCTTTACTAATTTTTGATGTTTTAACTATAAAGTTATCAATTCTTTCTTGCATTTTTTGAAAATAATGAAATGTTTGAGCTACACCTATAACAAAACCGTTCATTCTTACTGGATGAACAATCATAGTAGCTGATGGTGTAATAAAGGAATAATCTGCAGAAGTTGCTAAAGGTACGCCTATTGAATGACCTCCTCCTATTACTATAGAAACTGTAGGTTTAGAAAGAGATCTAATCATTTCTGCGATAGCTAAACCTGCTTCAACATCTCCACCAACCGTATTAAGTACTATTAGTATTCCCTTAACTTCACTATTTCTTTCCATAGAAATTAATTGAGGTATTATATGTTCATATTTTGTTGCTTTAGTTTGAGGAGGCAAAACCATATGCCCTTCAATTTGGCCTATTATTGGAAGTACTTGAATGCTTTGATCGGAATTTGATTTGTTATCTGTACCAAATTCTTTTATTTCTTGCCTTCTATCATCCTCTTTGCTTTTATTATTATCACTTCCATTTTCGTTTATAGTATCACCATTGTTGTATAATGTATAAAAATTATCATTTATATTCATAACAAAACCTCCTATATATGTATAATTATTTTCTTATGTCAAGTACAATTCCGTACTTAATATAGCCATTAGAAAAATTTCCTTGAATAATAACTACTATCTTTTTATCTATATTAGGAACTTCTATACACCCCCTTTTAACTTTAATTTCCTTTAATAAATCATTTTCTTCATCCCAAATATAAGCATTTAATGATTTGCAATTAGGAACAAATTCAAAATTTATTATTTCTCCTGGGCGCACCTTCAAAGATGGTTTTTTCATTAATAAACTGTAGTTACTTATTATATCCTTTGAAAGCTCGATTTCTTTAGTATCATCAGTGATTAATAATTCATAAGAGCATAAGTATTTAGGTGAATGTTTTCCTCGTAATCTTACAATTAATTTAGGAATATATTCATTTTCGCTATCTTTTTTAGGCTTAGGTGTTTCAGGGACTGGTGCTTCTTCTGAAACTCCTCCATCTTGATTTTGCTTTTCGAGTTTTTTTTGGTTTATTTCATCTAATTTTTGTTGATTTATTAATTTTCTTTCTTCCTTTAATTCTTTTAATAAATCATCAATACTTCTATATTCCACTTTATTATCTTCTATTATTTCATCACTAGGTTCTTCATAAGCGTTAATTTTATAGGGATATCCTATTAATAAAGAAAATATATAAATAATAATTACAATTTTAAACTTTTTCATTTGTTTTATACCTCCATATTAATATACACTTATCTTTACCTATTTATTTATTTTTATATATGAAAGTGTACCAAAAACTTTAAAAGTTTTTGGTACACTTCGACTAGTGTTTTACCAACAACCAAATAATAATATTAGTATTAGCCACCAGCAACCGCCTCCGAAGCCACAGCCACCGAAGCCTTGATTTCCACCGAATCCGCAACCGCAGCCACCAAATCCTTGGTTTCCACCAAATCCACAACCGCAATTAGATCCTCCACAGCCACAACCGCAGCCACAATTAGAGAAATTGTTACAGCAACATCTTCTTCTACAACAGCATTTTGAACAACTGCTTGACATGTTCCTCATCTCCTATCATTTGTTCGTTGATATATATTATTCATAGTTTTGAATTTGTGTTCTTATTATTTAGGTTGTTAGACAAATTTATCTACCTATGATATTATTACAATATATTCTAAAATATGAGGTGGGTTATGAAGGATCAAAGAAATAGATTAGTTGTTCCAAGAAATATAGTTAATACAAAAATGTTATATACGTTTTATATATTAAAAGAGTTATCAAAGGGTGAGGTGATTTTTGGAAATAAAATTTTATCTGCCTTTAGGGATGCTTTTGAAGAATGTAGTCATCCATTCCCTGTTTCCTCCAGTACTATTTATGAAACTTTATATTCATTAGAGGAGAAAGGATATGTAGTAAGTAGCTGGACAGGAGATACTGTTTTAAATAAGAGAAGTAAAAAAGTTTATTCTATTACAGATGAAGGTTTATACTATTATAAAACACATATAGCTGACTATGTTAATAATATAGAAAAAACAAAATCGACTTTAGATTTAATTATAAAGATGCTTAATTAGCATCTTTTTTTATTATCACAATTTTAATGAAAATAAATATAATATACTAAAAATAAAAAAGGTTTTAGGAGGGATTGTTATAAATAACTATACTAACTTTTATTCATGTAATAATATTTTGGAAAATAGAAAATTGAAATTAGATAAACTTATATTAAAAAATAACACTCTTATATTTGAAC
>NZ_JACOOO010000020.1:0-13258 GCF_014287825.1 Clostridium hominis | reverse complement strand
TGGTAACAATAACTATTTAAGGAAATAATTAATAACTTATCTTGCAAAAAAAATAAAATCATAGTATAATAACATAAGAAAATAATTTTGGATTGAGGTTGATGTAATGAATAGTACGTTTAGGTCTGTAATATTTACTTTAATAGGGTTAGCTATATTTTTTGCGATATCTTGGTTGTTCATTAGTATAGTGCCATATCTATTAGTAGGTGGGTTAATAATATATATAATAGTAAAGTTTAGAAATCACTTTAATAATAAAAATAATAATTCAAATAACTATAATAGAAATGAAGACATTCATGAAAGTTCACATGTACAAGCAGACTATTATAATGAAAATGAGAAAGTTATTGATGTAGATTATAAAGAAATGGATGAAAATTAGTGAGAATAATATTCTCACTTTTTTTATTTAGAGATATATATTTATAACTTACTTATATTAACAATTATAAAAACATTAATATTACACAAAATACTATGGAAATCTATTTTATTAAGCAAAGGAGAAAGTTATGGCACACAAAAATAATAAAAATTCAAAAGATAATAAAAAATCAGGAAAAAAGACTAAAGCAGAGTTAAAAGAAATGAAAGTAGAAACAGCTAATGAAATAGGATATTCTAAAGAATCAAGAAAATTAGGGAAAGATAAACCAAGAAAACCAGAATCACAGGCTTAGATAGTTAAGAGTTAAATGTAACAGGTAGTTAAAAAGAGAGAAATATAGTAATAATAAGGAGTTAAAAATTAGTGTAAAACTTAATTTTTAACTCTTTGTTATTAAGTTTTAATTATTTAATAGTTTGTTTATAGATTTTTATCGGGTTTTCTGTCATAATGTATTATGTAAAGCTTTAAAAGGTAGGTTGATTAGAATGAGTAAATTTACAGTAAGTACAATTATTGCATATCCGATAGAAGAGGTTTTTAGTTGTTTTATTAAGTTAGCTAAAGAACCATTTAATAAGTTTAATGAAGAAAATCCAATTGGAGCAAAAAGCAAAAGAGTTGCAAGAAAAACTAAAAGTGGCGATATTTATATGGAAACTTCAGTTACTGATTATATAAAAAATGAAGCTTATGAAACAAAAACTATGTTTTTAAGTTCTGAATATAAAAGTAGATATGAATTTAAAGATGCTGGGGATGGATGTACAGAAATACTATTAACAGAAAGTCAAGATCTTTATGGGATAATGAATAAGATAGGATTTTTCTTTCAATCTTTGACAGCAAAGAAAAAGATTCAAAAAAAGCTTAATGGGGCTGTAGAAGCACTAGAGGATAAGATAATAAAAGAAAGAAATAAAAAAGAAAATAAAAACTAACTTTACTCTAGACAGTAATGATAATAAGAACTACATATACTAATTTTGGGTATATGTAGTTCTTATTAATAACAAAGATTACTATAGCTAAAATTATAAAATCAATAATAATGCATCATTTTTAATTCTCTAAAATGCCCAGTTACCATTTTTAAATATTTGAACTATTTCTCCAGTATTAGTTACTGCAGTTATTGATAAGTCTTTTGTTCCTATCATAAAATCTACATGAATATTAGAGTCATTAGTGCCTCTTTCTTCTAATTCTTCTTTAGATAGATTTTCTACATCCTTATAGCATGGATAAGCTCTTCCAAGTGCAAGGTGGCATGCAGCATTTTCATCAAATAATGTATTAAAGAATATTAAATTTGAGTTTGATATTGGAGAATCATATGGTACAAGTGCAACTTCTCCTAAGTATTTAGCACCTTCATCACTATCTAACATTTGTTTTAACACATCATATCCTTCTTTTGCAGTGAAGTTTACAACTTTTCCATCTTTGAAAGTAAGGGAGAAGTTATCTATTAAATTACCACCGTAGCTTAAAGGCTTTGATGAATATACTATTCCGTTAACACCAGTCTTTTTAGGTAATGTAAATACTTCTTCTGTAGGAATATTTGCATTAAATCCTATACCAGAAGTACTTTCTTCTAATCCTCCTGCCCAGTTATGATTATAAGGTAATTCAATTGTTAAATCAGTTCCATTAGAGCTAGTATAATGAAGAGTTTTTATGTTTTTGTTATTTAAAAAGTCTAGACTTTTTTGAAGGTTTAAATTATGTTCATCCCAAGCTTTTATAGGATCTTCTGTAGTAACTCTACTAGCATCTAAAATAGCGTAATATAGTTTTTCGAAAGCCTCATCGTCAGAAAGGTTAGGGAATACTTTTTTAGCCCATGGAAGTGTTGGGTAAGCAATAACACACCAGCGACATTTATTACTCATTGAGTTTTCGTAATATTCTTTAAGAGATAAACTTCTAGATTTTTGATAAGCTCCAATTTTATCTACTGAAACACCTTTAAGACCATCCGGATCATTAGCAGCTATAGAAATAAAGCAAGCACCTGTTCTTGCATAGTAATTATAACTTTCTCCAAACCATTCTGGTTGTTCTGATATAGTTTCTATTGAGCTGTTATCAAGCTTAATTTTTGTAAGCTTTTGATCTCCATAATGAACTACTACATCTTTAGCTCCTAAATTATATGCTTCTTCAGTAATAAGTCTTGCGAAGTTTGCAGTTTCAATTGGCGAATTTATAACAAGAACATCATCTCTTTGTATATTTACACCAGTTTTTACAGTAAGTTTTGCATATTTTTTTAATAAATCATTATTCATAACTATGTCCTCCTAAATTTTAGTAATTTACTTAGTATTATATCATAGTTAATTAGAAAAAATAAAATTTTACGGATTTACATAAAAAAATTATGAGTAAACAGTTTTTACCTTGTAAGAATAGATTATTAGAAATATAATATTTACTACAAGAATAGTAAAGAGGAGAAAAAGATGAAGAACTTATTAGTTAATTTAGTAGATAAGAATAAAAAATATACAGAAGAAGGTTTTTTAGCTTCATATATACCAGCACTTTTAAAGGCCAATAAGGATGATTTAGGAATATATGTTGTAGATATTAAAAATAATGAAGAGTATTGGGCTGGAGAGTGTGATGTTAAGTTTACGATTCAAAGTATTTCTAAGGTTGTAGGACTTATTATAGCACTTAGTGATAACGGTAGAGATGCTGTATTTAAAAAGGTTAATGTTGAACCTACAGGAATGGGGTTTAATAGTATAGTTAATCTTGAAATAAGAGATGAAAAACCTTATAATCCTATGATTAATGCAGGTGCTATTGTAACAACTTCATTAATATATGGAGAAACAGAGGAAAGAAAACTTGAAAGAATTTTAAATTTTATTAGAAGAGCTACGAATAATGAAGATATAAATGTAAACCAAGAAATTTATGAAAGTGAAAAAGAAACTGGAGATAGAAATAGATCTTTAGCTTATTTTATGAAGAGTAATGGAATATTAGAAGGTAATGTAGAAGAAGTATTAGACCTTTACTTTAAACAATGCTCTATAGAAGTAACTGCTAAGGATTTAGCTAGATTCGGAGCCGTTATAGCTAATGATGGAATAACACCATGGGGTAATGAGGTTTTAATGTCTAGAGAGGTATGTAGAATAGTTAAAACTATAATGGTTACTTGTGGAATGTATGATGCATCTGGGGAGTTTGCTGTTCAAGTTGGAATACCAGCAAAATCAGGTGTAGGTGGAGGAATACTTGCTACGGTACCAAGACGATATGGCATAGGAATATACGGACCTGCCCTAGATCAAAAAGGAAACAGCATTGGTGGAATTCATGTGCTAAAAAATCTATCAGAAGAATTAGAACTAAGCATATTTTAATTAGTTAAGATTTAAAAGTGAAGAGTTAAAAATAAAATATGAAACTATTTATGGAGTTTATATAGAAAAATATTTTAAGTTTACAATTAAGTTAAAAGATAGTTTTAAAATATTTGTTATGGATATCATTAGTAAATATAATGAAAAAATAGTATAATGAATTTTATAATAATAAACTACTGGAGGAAAAGATGGAAAGATTACTGATTTTAGATTCGAACAGTTTAATGAATAGAGCATTTTTTGCAATACCACCATTAACTACTACGGATGGAGTTCATACTAATGCAGTTTATGGTTTTACTAATATGTTATTTAAGATGAAGGAAGAAATAAAACCAGATTACATAGTAGCTACCTTTGATAGAAAAGCTCCAACCTTTAGACATAAGGAATATGAAGAATATAAGGCTGGGAGAAAGAAGATGGCCCCAGAGCTTTATGAACAATTCCCTCTAGTAAAGGAAATACTAAAATTATTATCTATAAATATTTATGAAATAGATGGATTTGAAGCTGATGATATTATAGGAACTTTAGCAAAATTTGCTGAGAAAAATGATATAGAAGTATTTATAGTTACAGGAGATAGAGATGCTCTTCAATTAGCAACTAAAAATATTAAGGTTGTAATAACTAAAAAGGGTGTAACTGAAACAGCTATATATGATGAAAAAGCATTTATAGATGAATTTGGAGTAACACCAACTCAATATATAGATGTTAAAGGACTTATGGGTGATAAGTCAGATAATATACCAGGGGTACCAGGGGTAGGAGAGAAGACTGCCTTTAAGCTTATTGCAACTTATGGCTCTATGGAAGGGGTACTTTCTAATATAGATGAAATTAGTGGTAAAAAGCTAAAGGAAAACTTAGAAACATATAGTGAACAAGCAATTTTTAGTAAAAAGTTAGCTACTATAATGACAGAGGTCCCAATAGAATTTGATTTAGATGATATAAAAAGTCAGGAAGATTACAACAGAGAAGAACTTAAGAAGATGTTCTTTAAGCTTCAAATGAAATCACTACTTGCTAAGTTGCCAGGTGATGATACTGATGAAGAAAAAGAAGAAGAGAAAATAGAGATAATTGAAATAAATAATTTAGAATTATTAAAAAAAGTTTTAAATGGAAGTAATGAAATAGCATTTATTAGTTATAAATTAAATGATGGTAATGTTTATTCTAAAATGGAATTAGATAAAATATATTTAAGTTATGGTGAGAAAACTTATCTTATTGATATGAAATTAATAGCTATGGAGAACTTTGAAGAGGCTACTAGCATATTAAAATCATTCATGGAAAATGAAAAGATAACTAAAGTAATACATGATGGTAAAAAT
The DNA here is from genome assembly GCF_014287825.1 of Clostridium hominis. Classification (NCBI taxonomy): domain Bacteria; kingdom Bacillati; phylum Bacillota; class Clostridia; order Eubacteriales; family Clostridiaceae; genus Clostridium; species Clostridium hominis. The sequence goes on along the minus strand of NZ_JACOOO010000020.1, from coordinate 8,123 downwards.
CTTGTAACTACATTAACAAAGCTTAATATAGAAATAAAAGAATATATTTTTGATACTGCTATAGCTGCATATTTAATAGACTCAGCTAGAAGTGAATATCCTTTAGTAACTTTAATTAATGAATATTTAGGGAAAGAAGTTAAAGGTGAAGGTGATACTTTAGTATGTAGTGCTGTAGGTAATATGAAAGAACTTTACAGCTATTTAAAGGAAAGAATTTCAAAAGAGGATATGGATGAACTTTATTATGAAGTTGAACACCCATTAATATTTATTCTTTCTAGTATGGAAGCAGTAGGATTTAAGGTTAATAGAGAAAAACTTGATGAACTTGCAGTTAAGTTTAAAGAAGAAATTGAAAGAACTGAAAAAGAGATATTTGCATTATGCGAAGAGGAGTTTAATATTAATTCGCCAAAGCAGCTTGGGAAAATTCTTTTTGAAAAGTTAGATTTACCTGTAATTAAGAAAACTAAAACAGGATATTCAACTAATGCTGAAGTGTTAGAAAAGCTAATGGATAAGCATGATGTTATACCAAAGATTATTTATTATAGACAAATTACTAAGTTAAATTCTACATATGTAGAAGGATTAAAGAATGTTATAGACGTTGATGGAGCAATTCACTCTAGTTTTAATCAAACTGTTACAACCACAGGTAGACTTTCAAGTACAGAGCCTAACCTTCAAAATATACCTGTTAAGTATGAAATGGGTAGAGAGATTAGAAAAGTATTTATTCCTAAGGAAGATACAGATGTTTTATTATCTTGCGACTACTCTCAAATAGAACTAAGAGTTCTTGCTCATATGTCAGATGATCAAAATATGATTGATGCATTTAATCATCATTCAGATATTCATACTAAGACAGCATCAGAAGTATTTAAGGTTCCTGTTGAAGAAGTTACATCACTTATGAGAAGTAGAGCTAAAGCTGTAAACTTTGGAATTGTTTATGGAATAAGTGACTTTAGCCTTTCACAAGATTTAAAGATAACTAAAAAAGAAGCATCTGAATATATGGAAATATATTTTGATAGATATCCAAAGATAAAGGGCTATTTAGAAGGTACCAAAGAAGAGGCTAAGGAAAAAGGTTATGTTCTTACTATTTTAAATAGAAGAAGGTTTATACCAGAAATTAAAGCTTCTAATAAGATTGTTAAGGCTTTAGGTGAAAGATTAGCAATGAACGCCCCAATTCAAGGTAGTGCTGCAGATATAATAAAGCTGGCAATGGTAAAAGTTTATAATAGGTTAAAGAAAGAAAATCTAGCTAGTGAAATAATCTTACAAGTACACGATGAACTTATTTTAAATGTTAAAGAGAATGAGCTAGAAATAGTAAAAGCTTTAGTAAAAGAAGAAATGGAAAGCGTACTTAAGATGGCAGTTACTTTAGAAGTTGATACAAATATAGGAAAGACATGGTATGAAGCTAAATAGGGGGTAAGTATGATTAAAATAGGATTAACAGGCGGTATAGGCTCAGGTAAAAGTACCGTATCTGCAATGCTAAAAGAAGCAGGTTTTCCTATAATCGATGCAGATATTATAGCTAAAAGTGTTTTAGAAAAATATCCTGAGATTTTAGAGAAAGTAAAGATAGATTTTGGAGTAGGATTTTTTGATTGGAGAGGTCAATTCCGTCGTAAAGAATTTGGAAATCATATATTTAGATTTCCTAAACAAAGGATAAAGTTCGAGGCTATAATTCTACCTTATATAGTAAGGGAAATAGAAGAAGAATTACAAGCACTAGAAAAAAAAGGTGAAAAGAGAGTAATAGTTGATGCACCTACTTTAATAGAAAATGATTTGCATAAAGAGATGGATTATGTTATTTTAATTTGGGTAGATTCAAATACGCAACTTCAAAGAGTAAGAAGTAGAGATGCTTTATCTAGAGAGGATGCAATAAATAGAATAAATGCACAAATGCCTCTAGAAAGAAAAAAGGATTTTGCTAATATTATTATTGAAAATAATGATACCTTACTAAAGACTAAAGTGCAGGTTGAATCGCTTACAGAGTTTTTAAAAGCAATATAAAGTAGGGATATAGAATGAATTATAAAAAAATATTAGTGGTAGTTTTAGTAGCAGTAACGATGTTTTTTATAACAAGATATGGAGTTAAGAACATTTTCTTTCCGTATAAATATAAAGAATATGTAGATAAATATAGTGAAGAATACAATGTGGATCCGTTATTAGTGTTAGCTGTAATCAGGGGAGAAAGTAATTTTGATCCTAAGGCTGAATCTAATAAAGGTGCTAAAGGATTAATGCAAATTATGGATAGTACTGGTAAGTGGATTGCTGAAGAAATAGGGATAGAAGAATTTACACCAGATATGCTTTTTAATGAAGAGACAAATATAAGATTAGGATGCTGGTATTTAAAAAATCTTGAAGGTGAATTTGGTAGCTTAGACTTAATTTTAGCTGCATATAATGCTGGAAGTGGTCATGTAACTAAATGGCTTAAAGATGAAAGATACTCGCCAAATGGAGATGTGTTAACATATATTCCATTTGCAGAAACTAAAAAGTATGTTGATAAGGTTAAAACAAATTATAATGTCTACAAACACTTTTATCAGTGACAAGATATAGGTGACAAGTGACAAGTTTTTAAGGAGACTATTTGTATAGTATCTAAAAAATAAACTCTGTTTTACAGAGTTTATTCATTAACTTGTCATTTGTCATTTTTAATTTGTAACTAGTTAAATATTGCTGTTATCCATTCATTTGTTTGATGTTTTTCTGAAAGTTTAAATCCATATTTTTCAACGTTAGATTTAACTTCTTCAAAGCTCCATTCTACAAGCCCAGAGACAAGTAAATTACTGTTTGCTTTTAAGTGAGATTTTATAAAGTCCATAAATAGTTTTGTTTCCTCACCACCTATGTTTATAAAAATCCAATCGAAGTTTTCTTCTACTAAAGAAGAATCATCTAATATATTACCTACAATAGTAGTTATATTTGTAAGATTATTTAAAGAAGCGTTAAGCTCAACTTCGTCTTTTACATCACGAATATCTACAGCTGTTACAAATGAAGCACCAGCTATAGAAGCAGCTATGGAAAGAATTCCTGAACCAGTTCCTATATCTAATACAGATTTTTCTTCTAAATTTAGTTTGTTAAGTATTAATCTTAATATATCTTGAGTAGTTTCATGAAGTCCAGTACCAAAAGCACCTTGAGATATAAAGTTAATTTTTTTCTTATCATCAAAATCTTCTTCAGGTCCTGAAATCACCCATGTGTCGTCTAGATGTATAGTTGGAAAATCAAAAGTAGTATAATCGTTAGTGTTTTCTTCAACACTTATGTAATCGATCTTTAAAATATCTTTAAGAGATACTAAAAACTGGTCTAATAATTCTTTAGAATCTTCAAAAGCTACTTTCAAAATTATGTCTTCATCATCTTTTTCTAAATACCCATATCCATAATCGTCTGTAGTGATTTCTAATGGGTTTTCATAAAATACGTTATATATATCGTTTATTGCTAAAGTTTCAATTGTAGAGTCTAATAAAGCATATGGAAGCTTATATGAAACTATAAACATAATACCATCCTTTCAGTTATAAAGTTATTTAGTTTTTCTTCTAGTGGAAGTAGTGTTTTTTCGGCTATTTTTATGTTTGTTGTTACTACTATTTCTCTTTTTAGATGCATTTGAAGATTTATAATTGTTATTTTTCTTTCGAGGCCTATCTTTAGATAAATCTTTTACTTTAGTGGTATCAGTATTATTTTCTTTTTCTATAGATTTAGCACTATCTTTCATTGCGATAGGTTTCTTAGCTATAGAGTATCCAAACTTGCCAAGGGGATGTTTATCCATTTTAAAATATTCTCCATGGCAATATGTAATCAAATCGGCTTCTTCAAAATGGATTTTACCTTTCTCGTCCATAAGAGTAGAATCTACGTGAGATCCTACAACATCAGCTATAAATAAGTCATGAGTACCTAGTGGGATTATTGATTTAACTTTGCACTCTATAGAAATAGGACATTCATCTATATAAGGAGCATTTATATTAGTTCCTTCTTTCATAGTAAAGTTCATTTCTTGTATTTTATCAAATTTTCTACCTGGTCTGACACCACAATAGTCTACAGCTTTTGTCATTTTTGAAGTTGGAAGATTTACTGTAAACTCCATTGTCTCTTTTATATATTCATAAGAAAGACGTTCTGGTCTTACTGAGATTGAAAGCATTGGAGGTTTAGTACAAACGGTTCCAGTCCAAGCCACAGTAAAGACGTTTTCCTTTCCTTCTTTATTTTTAGAAGTTATTAAGACTACAGGAACAGGGTTTAAAATAACACTACCTTTAAAGTCTACTTTTTCATTCATATTAAATTCACACCTTTATTAAAATTGTCTTAACGATTATAACACTTTATTTAGTTAAAAGTGAAGAGTTAAAAGTGAAAAGTTGAGTATAAAACTGCTATGCAGTTTTAAATTTATAATATTTCAAAGTGAGGTATACTGGATTTGTTTACAAATTTTAAAGTGTACACTTACTCTTAACTAAAAAACGACTGCATAAGCAGTCGTTTTTCTATCTGTAGTATCTATTTCTTTTGTTTCTACTACCAGATTTTATTATTAAGTTAATTATTATAACTACTAATACTACAGCAACTATAATACCTATTATCACAGCTGCATAAATTGGTAAATTAGCTTTAAATATTTGTCCAGTAGTTAATCCGATAGTTCCTTTAACTGTTTCAGTAAAATTACCTATTGAAAATGTTAAATCTACATTATTATTAGATGCTGTTTTCCATGCATCAATATCTGTATTACTTAAAGAAATGGTTGCATTAGCATCGTTATAATCATTTTTGTAATACTCTACATCTTGAGCTAATATAACTGGTGCAGTTATTGTTTTTGTTGGCCCAAAGAATCTAAATAGTTTATAGCTTAAATCTACGTTTCCTATTTCGTCTCCATTAGCTTTATATGCAACTTTAGTAGCTGTATAGCTATAATCAGCTACAGCTTTAGTATCATTAAAAACATTTGTTCCATCAGAACCATAATCAGATCCAAGTACAACTGTAACTAAATTTCTTCCATCTCTATTATAGAAACCAACGAAGCAATGTCCAGCTAAAGTTTCAGTACCAGTTTTCCCGCCAAGGTTGCCATCTTTATTAAGGTTTTTATTTCTAGTTTCAAGATCAATTCTGCCACCATTAAGATACACAGGTGCATCTTCTAAAGCCATAGTTTCTCTTATCCAATCGTTTTTATAAGCGGCAATACCTATCAATGCTAAGTCGTGAGCTGTAGTTGAGTTATTGTTATTAGGATTAGTAGGATCTTCTAATCCGTTTGGGTTAACAAAATTTGAATTAGTAGCACCAAGTTCTTTTGCTTTTTCATTCATCATTTTTGCAAAAGCTTCAACAGATCCTGCAACGGATTCCGCCATAAGAACAGAAGCATCATTAGCCGAGAAAATCATAACAGCTTTCATAACATCATCAGCAGTCATAGTATCACCAGCTTTAACACCGCCAGCTATATAACCACTTAATGTAGTTTCTGTAATCGATGCAGAATTATCAGTATAACTAATCAAATCACCTTTAGTTTTGTTTTCTGCAAATAATAAAGAAGTTAGCAATTTTGTTGTACTTGCTGGAGAACGCTTTACATCAGCATTTTTAGAAAAGATAACCTCACCAGTATCCATATCCATTGTTATTGCTGAGCCTCCGATTATTTGTGGAGCTTCTAATTCTGATGCGAAAGCTTTAATATTACCTGTAAAAGGTAGAATTAAAGTTAAGCAAAGTAATAAAACCATACCTTTAAAAAATTTTTTTGTCATTTAATCTCCCCGTCCTTTTAATTTGTATAAGTTTTAAAGATTACTTATTTGAAAGTCTAGTAATCATTTTTTCTTTTGCTTTTAGCTCTAAAGTATCATCAAGCTTTTCAAGAGCAATTTCTGAATATTTAACTTCAAGAGCAGTTTTTATAAATCTATCAGCAAGTTCAGGATTTTTTGCTAATAATGAACCATGGAAGTAAGTGCAATAAGTATTCTTATACACACAGCCTTCATAACCGTCTGAACCGTTATTACCGTATCCGTGAATGCACTTACCTAAAGGTTTAAGACCATTAACATAAGTTCTTCCGGAGTGATTTTCAAAACCTACATAAGTTTCGTCGAATTCTTCGTTATATATGACAGTGTCACCGATAAATCTAGTATCTCCAGCTTCTGTATATATATCTAAGATACCTAACCCCTCAATTTTTTCGCCGTTAGGTGCAGTATAATACTTACCTAATAGTTGATATCCCCCACAAATAGCAATGACAACTTTACCGCTATTTATATATTTAGATAATTCTTCTTTTTTATTATTCATTAAGTCATCTGAAACTATTGATTGCTCAAAGTCTTGACCACCGCCAAAAAATACAATGTCATAATCTTCTGAGTTAAATGTATCATTAATAGATACATTTAAAATGTTAACTTTTATACCTCTAGATTCAGCTCTATGTTTAAGTATAAGTATATTTCCAACATCACCATAAACATTTAAAAGATCAGGATATAAGTGGCATATATTTAATTCCATAATAATCCTCCTATATTACCAAAGGTTTTTTATGTAACCTTTAGAGTGTAAGTGCTTTCTATAATTAATCATAGCTGTATATGTTGCAAGAATATAAACCTTTTTATTATTACTTTCTTTTATTCTTTCTGTTAGAGAATCATATTCCTCAGTTATAGAGAATTTTGAAGAATCTAAGCCAGCAGTTTTAAGTCTTACAGCCATATCATATGATCTTAATCCAGAAACATAGATTTCATTTAAATCTACATTATTTAAATGTTCGAAGTTTACATCCCAAATCCAAGATACATCTCTTCCGTCTGCATAATTATCATTAAGGATAAAAGCAGCAGAGAAAGGATCTTTGCTAAGGCATAAAGTATCTAAAGCTTGATTATATCCAGCTGGATTTTTTACTAAGATTATTTTAACTTCTTTATCTTCAATATTAATAGTTTCTTGTCTTCCAAAGCTAGAACTTTGACTTTCTAAGGATTTTTTAATAGTTATATCATCTACTCCAAGTTCTTTAGCAATACTATAAGCACAAAGAGCATTATATATATTATATACACCAGATTGGCTAAGGAATATTTCAGTATTATTAATTTTTACTGTAGAACTTTCAGAAGTAAGATCTATAATCTCATCTACCCCATATGATATTTCAGGACGCTTATAACCACAGCCTGTACAGTAATAGTCACCTAAGTGATTATATGTAACAAAGTTATATTTATATGGAGTTTTACAGAACTTACAGAATTTTGCGTCAGCATTTATGTCTATAGTTTTATTTTCATTTATATTTGTTTTGAAACCATAAAAAACTACTGGATTTTTAATATCAAGTTTACCAAGTAATGATTCATCACCGTTTAAGATAAGTTTTGAAGTTGGTACACTATGAACACCTTCTAAAATTTTAGTAAGGGTAGTATATACTTCTCCATACCTATCAAGTTGATCTCTAAATAAATTTGTAACCGTGATTATATTTGGAGTAATCTTTTCAGTTATAAATTTTACATTAGCTTCATCAACTTCAATTACTGCAAACTTTTCATGATTTTTATCTGAAAACTTATAATTATCTACAAAGGTAGTAACTATACCAGAATAAAGATTTGCACCTGTATTATTTGTAATAACTGAAAAGCCTTTTTCTTTCAGTATATTATAAATCATACTTGTAGTTGTTGTTTTTCCATTTGTACCTGTAACAAGGATTACATTATATCCAGAAGCAACCTTACTTAGAATATTCTTATCTAATTTTAATGCAACTTTACCTGGGAAAGTTGTTCCACCTTTTAAAATGGTTTTAGTAAGGAAGATTGTAAATTTAGTTGCTAAAATACTAATTATTGATTTAATACTAATTTTGCTCACCGCCTAAATAATTTATTTAACATTATTACCCAAAAACAAAGTAATTAAACAACTTTATTTTGATTTAATAATAACATCAATAGTATATCATA
>NZ_JACOOO010000019.1:0-14366 GCF_014287825.1 Clostridium hominis | reverse complement strand
ATCTAAAGAGAAATTACTAGATTATATTTAAAAGATTTAAAGGTCTATCCAATAAATAAGCGTAAAGATGAGATAAAAAGATATCTTAACTTAAAGTTAAAAGAAAAGATAGAAATTTTATTAATTAATATAGATAGAGAGTGGGATTTAAAAATAAAGAAAATCAAATCTAATTCGGAAGATAGTGATGAAAGAAGGGCTGAGTTAAGAAAATTATATGATGAAAGAGATGGAGTAAAAGCTTATATAAAGCAAGACTCTAAAAAAGTAATGAATGAATATTTTAAGAGTTGGCGAGGTATTACATCAAAAGATATATACTTAAATATGTTTAAAGATGAAACCGTATTTGATATAGCAGTAGATAATAGAATACCATTTCAGCTTTTAGAATATATGAAAGAAGAAGTTGTTGGTAACTTTGAAAAGGGAATAGTAGATGAAGATGATTTAGCGGCACTTTTATATATTCACATACTTTTAGAGGGAATTGAAGATAAATCTAAATTTAAGCATATAGTAGTAGATGAAGCGCAAGATTATAGTCCATTGCAAATAGAGGTTATTACTAATTTGACTAGAGGAAACTCATTAACTCTAGTAGGGGACTTAGCCCAAGGCATTTATTATTATAAAGGAATTAAAAACTGGAAAGATGTAACGGAAAAAATATTTAACGGTAATGCTACGTTTATATCTTTAACTCAAAGTTATAGATCAACTGTAGAAATAATAGATTTTGCAAAACATGCATTAGAAGCTCAAAATTTAGGAATAATTCCTGCAAAACCGGTATTAAGACACGGTGATGATCCTATTGTTAAATTGTCTAGTGATAAAAAAGAATCTGCTAAGCTAATAGAGGGGATAATACAGGAGATAGAGAATAAAGGAAAGAGTAGTATAGGGATTATAACAAGAACTATAGAAGAAGCAAAAGAATTAGAGAAGAATATCAAAAGATACTGCAAGAGGAAAATACAGATTATAAAAGGAAATGAAAAAGATTCACCAGATGATATAGTAATAATACCATCCTATCTAACAAAAGGATTAGAGTTTGATGGAACAATTATTTATAACCCACTAGAGAGCAACTATAAGGATAATTTGTTAAATCAAAGATTGCTTTATGTAGCATTAACTAGAGCATTACATTATCAATATGTAATAGCGGAAGGTGAAATAAGTAGAAATATTAAGTATTAATTAATAATAACTATTAATTCCGAGTGAAATGGTCAATAATCGGATTTTTTGACTTATAACAGTTATAAATTATATTTTAAGATTGAAATATAATTTGGTAAAATATAAGATAGATTAGTAAATTGGAGGTTAAATGAATGGCAGTAGAGCAGTTAAAGGAAAATATATACTGGATTGGTGTAAAGGATCCTGAATTAAGAATATTTGATATAATAATGGAAACGAAAAAAGGAACTACGTATAACTCCTATTTAATTAATGATGAAAAAGTAGCAATACTTGATATAGTGAAAAATGGATTTTATAATGAGTTTAAAGAAAACATTAAAAATATAATTGGTGATAAAAAAATTGATTATGTTGTGGTACATCATACAGAGTTAGATCATAGTGGAGCTCTAATAGATTTATTAAAGGATTATCCAGAGGTAAAAATAGTTGGTTCAAGAGCTACTTTAAAATACTTAAAAGATATTTTAAATTGTGAGTTTAATGCTAAAGAAGCTAATGAAGAAATTAATTTAGGAAATCATACACTAAGCTTTATAAGTGCTCCAAACTTACATTGGCCAGATACAATGTTTACTTATATAAAAGAAAAAAATACTTTATTTACTTGTGACTTTACAGGTTCTCACTTCTGTCCAGAGGGAAGTATGACATGTGAGCTTAATGATGAATATTTTGCAGAGATGAAATATTACTATGATTGTATAATGGGACCATTCCCTAAATATGTTAATTTAGGACTTGAGAAAATAAAAGATTTACAAATAGATATGATAGCTCCAAGTCATGGACCAATACATGTTAGAGAAATAGATAAGATATTAGAGCTTTATAAAGAATGGTCTAAAGAAGTAGAAGTTGATTCAAATAAGGTTGAAATTTTCTATATATCTGCTTATCACAACACAGAAATGATGGCTAACTTCTTTAAGAAAAAGCTTGAGGAAAAAGGATTTATAGCAGATGTTACTGAGATAACTACTATTCCTCTAGAAGAATCTATAGAGAAGATTTCTAAAGCAAGGGGATTTTTAATAGGATCTCCAACAATAAACAAAGATGCTGTTAAGCCGGCTTGGGATTTATTATCACTTGTAAGTGCAATTACAAACAGAGATAAGGTTGCAATGGCTTTTGGATCTTACGGCTGGAGTGGAGAAGGAGTTCCTATGCTTACAGAAAGACTTCAAAGCTTAAAAATAAAAACTGCTCCAGGATATAAATTCTGCTTTGTACCTTCAGAAGAGAAATATGAAGAGGCAGAAGATTATTTAGATGAGTTTATAGAGTTAATGAGATAAATAAATTGTAAATATATAATTTTAAATTAATGTGGAAACTGCTTAGGCAGTTTCTATTTTTTTATTTCTATTAGAGAATTTTCATTTATAGTTTAGGATTTTTATTTGAATTGTTTGACGATTTTTTGGATTGTTAAGGTAACACAGATTGATTGTAAAATATGTTAAGTTAATTTGTGTTTTAACCTTATATAATGTAAAATAATTAAAGGAACTTAAAGAAAAGGGGAAAATAAATGAACTACATATTATTAATAATAGGATTTTTTCTACTTATAAAAGGTGCAGATATTTTTGTGGATGGAGCTTCTAGGATTTCTAAAAAGTTAGGTATTCCATCTGTAATCGTTGGATTAACAATAGTATCATTAGGGACAAGCGCTCCAGAACTTGCGGTAAGTATTATATCATCACTTCAAGGAAATAATGAAATAGCAGTAGGAAATGTATTAGGGTCTAATATCTTTAATACGCTTATGGTATTAGGAGTAACTTTAATAATAATGCCACTTATAATAAAAAAATCAACTATAAAGAAGGATTTCTTTATTAATATAGCAGTTACTACATTATTTCTACTATTGACTTTTAATGGAATACTGTTTGGCAAGGATAATTACATTTCTAGATTTGATGGATTAATATTATTGGCCGGATGTATATTATATATCGCTTTTTTAATTTGGACCGTTAAAGGAAGTAAAACTAACAATGCTAAGGATATAGCTGCAGAAATGGCTATAGAAAATGCAGATATAGAAGAAGTAAATATACCTAAAAGTATTATAGCTCTACTAATAGGAGGAATAGGTATTGTAATAGGTGGTAAGATAGTTGTTGATTCGGCATCAAGTATTGCAACAGCTTGGGGAATGAGTGATAAATTAGTAGGACTAACTATAGTTGCTATGGGAACATCTCTCCCTGAACTTGTTACATCAGCTATGGCAGCGCTAAAAGGCGAAGAGGACATGGCTCTTGGAAATATATTAGGATCAAATATATTTAATATTTTATTGATAATAGGAGCATCTTCAATAATTAGTCCTATTTTAGTATCATCAACGCTAGTAGTTGATTTTATATTCTTAATTTTAGTTACTATATTAATAGCAATTTTAATTTTTGCACATAAAGGTAAAGAAAAAAGATTAGGAAAATTAGAAGGTATATTATTTGTAGCTTTATATATCGGATATATGTCTTATATAATATTTAGAAACTAATTAAATCTCTAGGTGATAGAATTACTATTTTTGTAATTTGCATCACTTAGAGATTTTTAATTTTTTATACTTGTTAACTAAAAGTTAATAAATAACTTATAATAAAATATGGAAAAACTTTAAAAGGGGTATTGTTATTGAGGATGTTTGGCAGTATAATAATCCCATGGAGGGATGAAAATGAATTTTCAAAGTAAATTTTCGCAATATATAAAGTGGTTAGTACTTGCTTATGTTGCTATAGGGGTATTTCTTTTATTTCAAAGTAAATTAATATTAGATTTTACATTGAGCTCATTCTTATTAGTAGGACCTTTTGTTTTATGTACGATAGCTTATGGGGTCTTAACATTAAATAAGAAATATATAATTTCAGGTATTGGAGTAGGAGTGCTATATGTAGTGGCTTTAGCAGTTTTTAGTCCTCTGATAATGCCCAAAGAACATAGAAATTTAATAGGAAATATTGAAGAAGTAGAATTTTCTAGCCAAATAGAACATATAGATTTAAAGCAGTTGCCTACTATTGATAAACAATTGGCAGCAAAGTTAGCAGATAAAAAGTTAGGTGAAATACCAAGCTTAGGAAGTCAAGTTACAATTGGAGATTTAACATTACAGAGTGTTGCAGGTCAATTATATTATGTTGCACCATTAGAACATTCATCATTATTTAAATGGTTGACTAATAATGAAGGGACAAAAGGTTATATTAAAGTAAGTGCAACAAATCAAAATGATGTACAATTAATTACAGAGTTAAATGGACAACCTATACATTTAAAATATCTTGAGTCTTCATATCTTTTTAGTGATTTAGATAGAGCTGCATATTTAAGAGATATGAGAGCTGGTCATGCAGATTATACATTTGAATTAGATGATGAAGGAAATCCTTATTGGGTTATAACTAGATACGATAATGCAATTGGGTTAACTGAGCAAAAGGCAATAGGTGTATTAATAATCGATGCTCAAACTGGTAAATCAAATGTTTATGATATTGAAAATACGCCACAATGGGTAGATAGAATTCAGCCTGCAGGATATATAAATAACTACTTAAATAAGTGGGGGGAATTAGTTCACGGTATATTTAACTTTAGCGATAAAGATAAATTAAAGACTACGCAAGGTATGAACATAATATTTAATGATGATAAATGTTATTATTATACTGGAATAACTTCTATAGGAAATGATGAAGGTTTAGTTGGATTTACATTAACGGATACAAGAACAGGAGAAACTACAATGTATAAAACAGCTGGTGCTACAGAGGTTGCAAGTATGCAATCAGCTGAAGGTAAGGTTCAACAATTTGGATATAGTGCAACATTTCCATATTTAATAAATATTCAATCAGAGCCAACATACTTTATGACTTTAAAGGACTCTAATGGATTAGTTAAACAGTATGCAATGGTTAATGTTAAAAATTATAGCACTGTTGCTGTTGGGGATTCATTACAGACTACATTAAATAGATATATTGAAGCTTTAACCAATACTAATATTTCTTTAGAAGGTTCAAATAGTGAAGAAGTTTTAGAAGGTGAAGTTGAAAGAATTGGATTAGTACTAAAAGAAGGTTCAAGTATATATGATATTAAGATTAAAGGATTAGATAATATATTCTCCGTATCAACAGAAAGTTCTAGAGAAGCTGCATTAACAAAAGTAGGAGATAAAGTTTCTCTTAAGTTTATTAAAGTTGGAGATGGAAAATATATTATAACAAATTCTTTTGAGAACTTATCATTAAAAGAGAATAAAGTTGAAAGCTCATCAGTAGAAAATTCATCTACAACAGAGTAGTTTAGAGAAAAGACTTCAGAGTAATTCTGAAGTCTTTTATTCTTTATAATAATAATTTGAAGATGATTTGATAGGAGAATTGTTTAAAAGTACTCCTATTACGTTAGTATTTAATCCATCTAGTATTTCTTTAGTATTTATTAAAGCAGACTTTGTTGTATAACCCAATTTAGTTACTATTACTGTACCATCAACAAAAGTTGATAAAACTTGTGAGTCAGCTACTAATGGTAGTGGAGGAGAATCTATAAGAATAAAATCAAATTTTGATGATAGCCTATCTAAGAGCATTTTCATACCATTAGAACTTATAAGTTCAGATGGATTTGGTGGAATTACCCCTGCTGTCAATATTGATAAGTTATCTATTTTTGATGATTGAAGACATTCTTCTAATTCAGCTTGATTTGATAATATATGAGATAAGCCAATAATATTACTTAATGAAAATAAACGATGAATTTTGGGTTTACGCATATCACAATCGATTATAATAACTTTTTTATTAGTTAAGGCCATAGAAATTCCTAAATTGCTGATAAGAGTGCTTTTACCTTCACTAGGAGATGAGGAAGTAAAGAGTATTTTTTTTAAGTCGGAATTAACATTGCAAAATTGCAAATTAGTTCTTAAAATATTTATTGCTTCTGTAGGTAATGATTTAGGAGATGCATTAGCAAAAAGATAGTTATCTTCATTATTAGTATTTATTGATGAGAAGTTAGGAATCTCACCTAATATAGGTAAGTTAATCAATTCTTTTAACTCATCCTTATCTTTAATACGCTGGTCTAAGTAATTTATAAGAACAACTAAAGATATTGAAAATATTAATCCAAGTATAAACGATAAAGTTATATTTATTATTATATTGGGTTTTGTAGGTTTTTCGGGAATTGGCGCAGTATCTACTAAAATAACATTATCTACTCCCCTAATCTCTGAAGAGATATTTTTTAATGAAAGTGCTAATTGATTTGCTACTAATGTTGTAACTTCAGGAATTTTATCTTCTACAGTGATATTTATAAATTCACTTTCAGTAGTGGTTTTAATTTGAATCATTGATGCTAAACTTTCTAAATTTAAATCTAATCCAGTATTTTCTATAACATCCTGCAATACAATTTTTGAAGTCAGAAGTTCTGAATAGGTTTTAACCATCTTTTGATACATAACAATATCATAAGAACTTTGATAAGAGGAATAATCATCTGATATTGATTGATTTGGACCTATTATCACTGAGATTTTTGATTCATATGTTGGATCAATAAAAAATAGCGTTGCAATTGTGGAGATAATTATTGAACATATAGTAATTAATATAATAATTGATAGTTTTTCTTTAATAAGTTTAAAGTATTTAAATTTATTCATTGTACCTCCAAAGAATATAAATATTTATAAGATTTTAGTAAGTAACCAAAAGGTTTCTCTTATCATATTTATGGGAGTATAGCATGAGATGTTCTTAGGAGAGGAAATATTGTCAATGGGTTTATTAAAAAAAGGTAATAAAAAATTGAAAATGAAAATATTGCTTGTCAATAAATTTTATTATATTAAGGGAGGATGTGAAACCTATTATTTTTCATTAAAAAAATTATTAGAAGAGAAAAATAATAAAGTAATCCCTTTTTCAATGAATCACGAAAGAAATTTTTATAATGAATATAAAAATTATTTTATAAAGAATATTGATTATAATCAGAGCAATTTACTAGAGAAAATAGTAGGAGCATTTAAAATTATATATAATCTTGAGGCTAAAAGAAAAATAAAAAAATTAATAAAGGAAATACGACCTGATATTGCACACCTAAATAATTTTAATCATCAATTATCTCCATCAATATTATCGCCATTAAAAAAGATGAACATACCAATAGTATATACAGCTCATGATTTAAAGTTAATATGTCCTAATTATAAAATGTTAAATAAAAATGGTCTTTGTGAAAAATGCAAAGGTAATAGGTTTTATAATTGTACAATTAATAAATGTGTAAAGGAATCAAGACTTTATAGCTTAATAAATACATTTGAGGCTTATATTCACTACATTTTTAGTAGTTACCAAAATATAGATATAATAATTACTCCAAGCAAGTTTTTTAAAGATAAATTTGTGGAGTTTGGATATGAAGAAGATAAAGTTAGATATCTTCCCAATTTTATAAACATAGAAGAGTATAAGCCTAATTATAACTTTAAAAATTATTATATATATGTTGGAAGATTATCAGAGGAAAAGGGGGTAATTAATTTAATTAAAGCAGCTGAGAAAAATAAAGAATATTTACTAAGGGTAATTGGTACAGGCCCTATAGAGGGTGAATTAAAGAAGTATATAGAAGAAAGAAATATTCAGAATATAGTTTTTGATGGGTTTAAGATTGGGGATGAATTAAAAGCTTTAATTAGAAATGCTAGGTTTATGGTTATTCCTTCAATTTGGTATGAAAATAATCCTATGTCTGTAATTGAGAGTATGGCATTAGGAAAGGTGGTAGTAGGATCAAATATAGGAGGAATTCCAGAACTTATAAACAATGACAAACTATTATTTAAAAATAATGATATTGATAGTATGGCTAATATAATAAGAGAAATTTTTGAGTTAACTGAAGATGAGGTTATAAAAATAGGACAGAAGAATAGGGCATTTATTGAAGAAAATTATAGTAAAGAAGTGCATTATAATAAGCTGATGGAAATTTATGAAGAAGTAATTAATAAATACGAAGGAGTTAAAAAGTAGATTAAATGCATTTTGAGAGGGAAATATGAAAAAGAAATTGTTAATTATAAACGGATATGAGCAGTTTGGATATCATACAGATACTTATAACTATTGTTTATATTTATATAAAGATTTTAGTATTACTTTTATTTCTCCATATTTAGGATTAGAAAAGATAGTCAATGAAGATATAAATATTAAATATATACCGCAGATAAAAAATAGAGCTTTAAGATTTATTTTTAAAATAATATACATTATATTTTATACAATTGTAATAAATCCAGATATTATATTTTTGAAGTATTTCACAGGGTGTTCTATCATTAAGAAGCTTTTTTTAAATAAGAAGTTCGTACTAGATATTAGAACATCTCAAGTTGTTGGAACTTTGAAGGAAATTAGAAGCTATAATAATAAAATCTTGAAGGAGTCTGAAGTATTTGAAAATATAACTATAATAACTGATGAAGTAAGAAAGTTACTAAAGATTCCCGAAGATAAGTGTAATATATTACCTTTAGGAGGTAAAACTTTAATAAAACTAGAAGATGATTTAAACTTAGATTTAGATAAGAAAATATCTTTAATATATGTTGGAACATTTACTAGGCGAAGGATTATAGACACAGTAAAAGCTTTTAATAAATTAAGCGAAAAGTATAATGGGGAAAACTTAGAATATAAATTAATAGGTTTTTTTGAAAATGATATAGATGAAAAGATGCTACTAGAAGAGATAAATAAAAATCAATTTAATAATATTAAGTATTTAGGAAGAGTAAAAAATGAAGAGTTAGGAAAATACTTTTTAGAAAGTAATATAGGAGTGGCATTTATTCCTATAACAGAATACTTTACTAATCAACCTGCAACAAAGACGTATGAATATTTATTTAATGGATTGTTTGTTATAGCTACTTCTACAATTGAAAATCAAAAGGTAGTAAATAATAAAAATGGAATACTAATAGATGATACGGAAGAGGCTTTCTATGATGCTTTGGAGTATCTATATAATAATAAAGTATCATTTAGTAGAAGAGAAATAATTAATACTATTAATAATAATTCTTGGGAGAATATAAGTCTAGAATTAGGTAAGTATTTTAATAATATATTAGAAAATAATAAGAGATAAGTTTTTACAGAAACCAAGAGTAAATTATGAAAAAAGTAAGAAGTTAAAGGGGGGATAGAGGTTAATAATAAGCAGAAAGTCATTATTAATATAGCTATAATTACTATATTAATTGCTTGTATAGTATTAGCTAGTTATGTATTAAAAATAAATATAATAATATATTTACTGGGTATATTGATAATTAGTTTTATAGGAATATATGTATATATTAATGAAACAAGATTATTTATTATTACAATTTGGCTTGTTCTATTATCACCAAAGCTAGCAGAAATTAATGGGATATTTGCGTATATACCATATGCTCTATACATTTTACTAATTATTAAAATATTTGAGAAAAAGTTTATAGCAAAAGAAAAAATATTCATAAATAAGTATCTAGGCTTTACAACACTTGGATTATTATTAATAAATGCAGTATCCTTAATATATAACAATTACGACACCAATATAATACTTCTTACTTTTACTTTTCTAAAGAAGTTTTCATATATAATTTTTTATATATTTTTTACTAATATGAATGTAGAAAAGAAATATATAAATATAAACATGAAATTAATTTTAGTATATTCGCTTATACAGTTTCCACTTATTATTTTTCAGTTTATTTCAAATACAAATAGAGATAATATTTCAGGATTATTCGGTAAAAGTGGGACTGGAATATTAATTCAAATTTTTTTGTATATCCTTGTATTGATTATTGTTAATAAGGAAAATTTTATTAAGATTAAAAATTTTCAATTTGTTTTTGTAAGTTTATTACTAATGTATTCTGCATTAGCTGAAGTAAAGATTGGTTTTATATTAATACCGTTAATTTATTTAATGACTATATTTTTGAAAAAAGGTTCATTTAGAACTATATTAGCGATATTAATAATAGGACTTTTAATTAGTGTATCTTATAAAAGTTTTATTGAATTCTATCCAGATCAGAATTTATTTGGAAGTAGTGAGGAATTTGTAGACTATGCAAAAAATGCCTATGGAGTAGATTCAGTTAATAGATTTGGATTTATGAATTTATTAAAAAGTACAGTATTAACTAATAAATTTAAGATATATTTTGGCACTGGACTAGGAACTACAAATCCTAGTAACATAAATGTTTTAGCAGGAGCAGTTGCAATAGAATATGATTATCTGAACCTACATTTTTTTACATTACCACTAAATATAGTTGAAAATGGAATAATTGGAACAATAATGTGGATATCAATATATATATATATACTAGCAAAAAATGTTTATATGTATTTTAAGAAAAGAACAGATAAATCAATAATTAATATTATGAGTATAATAATAACTGTAATTTTTATTATTTATAATAGTTCGATTATAAGTTCAAGTATAATAATATTAATTCTATGGCTTATATTAGTTGTTAATAATGGAATAGATGATTAAGGTATATGTTATAAATTAATTTGAAATTTTATAAAAATACAGAAAGTATAAAATTTCAATGATTTATAACATATTTTTTATGTGTGAGTATTATATTATTATCAAGGTTTATAGAGAGGTATTTATATGAAAAAAAAAGTTATGTTTTTTTTAGAACACCTTGAAGGGGGCGGGGCGGAAAAGGTAGCTGTAGATGTATTAAATAAAATTGATAAAAAAAAATATAGTATAACCTTAGTATTATTATTCGGAATGGGAGTAAATATAAAGAATTTAGATCAAGAAATAAATGTTAAAACTATTATTAAAAAGCCCTTTGGAAGAATAGGTAATAAGATAGTTTTTAATTTTATGAAATATATACCTGGGGTATTTTATAAGTTATTTATGCCTAAAGAATCTCATATTGAAATTGCTTTTTTGGAAGGATTTGCGACTAAAATAATTAGTTACTCTACAAATAAAGAAAGTAAAAAAATCGCATGGGTTCATACTGATTTATCACAGAATAGATGGACAAATTATGTGTATAAAAGAGATGAAGAAATAAGTTGCTATAGAAAATTTGATGATGTCATATTTGTATCTAAAGATGCCTACTTAGGATTTGGTAAGATATTTAATGATGATAATATAAACAAGCATATAGTATACAATCCTATTATTATTGAAAATATTATAACAAAATCTAATGAAAGAGAAATATCATATAATGAATTCACAATAGTTTCAGTAGGTAGATTAGTGAATATTAAGGGATTTGATAGATTAATTAAGGCTCATGCTAAGTTAGTTGGAAAATTTCCTCACAGGTTAGTTATTATAGGTGAAGGCGAAGAAAGAAGAAATTTAGAGCAGTTGGTAAATACACTGGGGGTTAATGGGTCAGTTGAGATTATGGGATTTATAGAAAATCCGTATCCTTACATTAAAGCTGCTAATTTATTTGTATCAGCATCTAAAACAGAAGGGTATGGGGTCGCAGTAGCAGAAGCCATCTTACTAGCAAAACCAGTGATGATAACTGATATTAGTGGAACTGTAGAAGTATTAGGAGATAAAGAAAATGGAATCGTTTGTGAGAACTCTGAGGAAGGGATAGAGAAAGGCTTAGGCTATATATTGCAGAATAAGAACTTATTGCAATACTACGAAAAAAAGAGTATAGAGAGAAGAAGTTTTTTTCAATATAATATGAGAATTAATGAGATTGAGGAAATATTTGACCAAATAAAAGGATAAGAGGTGAGTTAAAATTAATACATTAATTTTAATATCAGGGATAGTATTGGTAATAATTTTAATGATTTTATGGGAGAAAATCATTAAAGTTAATAATCTATTAAATAAAGAACTAGATATAAAAGAATATACAGATAAAAATTTTGAAGCAAATGGGATAGGATATCTTAAAATATCTCCATATATAGGAGTTGGATATCAAAATGTTCATCCATCTTTAATATATTTTTACAAAACATGGAATGGATATAAATATTGGTTAGCAATAACTCCATATAGAAAGGAAAATGAGAGACTAGAGAACCCTTGTGTTATGTGCTCTAATGATTTAGTTAACTGGAATAAACCTAAGAGGGGGACAAACCCATTGGTATCTACAGAAGATGTGAAAATGTATCATTATAGTGATCCTCAGGTATTATTTAACAATAATAAACTTGAAATATGGTACAGGAAGAGAACCAGAGGAATCTTGGGAGATAGTGAAGTTATTTTAAGAAAATTAAGTTGTGATGGAGTGAATTGGAGTAAGGAAGAAGTATTAAATAGTTCACAAGGAACATTTAATCAGTTTATGTCACCAGTAGTTATAATTGAAGATGATAAATATTGCATTTGGGTTGTAGATTGGAAAAATAAAAAGATAAAATATTATGTAAGTAAAGATGGGACAGATTGGTGTTTTATAAGAGATATTATTATAGCTCCTATAGAAGGAAGATATGTATGGCATATGGACATTAAAAAGACTAGAAATGGATTTGAGATGTACTTTTCAGCAGCTTTAGATGAATATGATAATCAAAAGATTGCATATTGTTACTCAAAAGATAATGTAACATGGTCAATGCCAGTAATAGTTATGGAAAAGGGTAAAGAAGGAGCTTTTGATGAAGATTTTTTATATAGACCAACATTTATAGATATAGATAATAACAGATATATAATGTATTCAGCCAGGGATAAAAAAGGCAATTGGCATTGTAGTATTACTACTTGCACTGTAAATGAACCAACTAAGCTTAAGGGAATGATCATAAGATAAAAAATTTAAGGAGAAACTTTAATGATGAAGGGGAAAATTGAATTTAAGATAATCAATGAAATTAATGATTTTAAAAATTTAAAAGAAGCTTGGAGTGAATTATATAATAACCTTGAAAATAAAGAAATTTTTTATGAATGGATATGGATTGAAGAATATATAAAACATTTTAAGAATAGTAATTTTAAACTTTTTGTAGTAGTAGGTGAAGAAAATGGGGAAATAGTTACAATAGCGCCATTATATATTGAGGAAAAGAAATTTGGAATAATAAAAAAAAGAATCTTAAAATTTATTGTAGATAGAACTGCAGACTATCAATGTATATTGATTAGAAAAGATTATAACCATTATTCAGTATTAAAGAAATTATTTAAAATAATATTTGAAGATGAGAGATGGGATATGATTTCATTAAATAATATAAGTTATAGGGAAAAACAATCTATATTAATAGGTGAGGTAATAGGGCGATTTAGTGATGAGGCAATATGCTATAAAAAAGTAGAAAAAATTGCACCATATATTAATATTGGTGAGTTTGAAGAAAAAAGAAATGCAAAAAGATATAAAGAAATAGAAAGAAAAGAAAGAGTTAGTGATAAAAATGAAAATATTAATATTAACATTGATAGTAAGTGGGATAAAGATATATGGTATCAGTTAGTTGATATTCATAAAAATACTTGGAAAGACAGTATATTAAAAAATGAAGACTATGTGCAGTTCTATGAAAGTTTATTTTATAAATTATATGAGCGTGGAAAGCTAGAATTCTCTTACGTAACTTATGATAATCAGGTAATTTCAGGACATTTAGGGTTTAAATGCTGTAATAAGGTATATGGATATAATTTATATAATGATGAAAGTTGGAAAAAGTTATCTATGGGTGACATATTGATTAAGAAAGTAATAAATCACTATAAAAATAGCTATGATTTAATTGATATGCTATTAGGTGATGAAGAGTATAAGTTTTATTCTACAGATAGTGTAATTAATATTTGTGATTATACAATTATAAGAAAAAAACAGATATTATTAAGGTTAGGAAAGAAGATAAAATCATGTTTATGCAATTAGAATTCTAATTAAATTTAAAAGCAAGATATGATAAAAATGAAGGAGAAGTTATCTATGCTAATAGATAATAAAATTTATAAATTATGCAAGAAGTTTATTAAGAAGCATATTCATTGTGCAT
>NZ_JACOOO010000009.1:0-15643 GCF_014287825.1 Clostridium hominis | reverse complement strand
CTTAAGGACGGTTGCAAGGATAAAGAAATCATAGAGTTTTTAGGGATATCAAGAAGTGCATGGAAGGCCAAAAAAAATAATAATTCCAAACTTAAGCAGGCAATAGATGAAGTTAAGGAGGCTAGAAATGAGCAAGTAGAAGATTCTTTATTTAAATGTTGCAAAGGCTATCACTATTATGAAGAAGTAGCTACTAAAGTTAAGGAAGAAGTTGAAGGCAAAAATGGAGCTGTATTGGTTAAAGAAGATGTAAAGATATCACTTGTAAAGAGATATAAAGGGCCAGATGTAACAGCAATAAGATATTGGTTGAATAATAGGAAGAAGGCACAATGGAAAGATGATCCTAATAAAGTAGAGAATGATAAAAAGGTATTGAAGCTTAAAGAAAAAGAGATAGAGAGCAAAGTTATTATTTAGTTATGTTATATAAACGCTGTAGTGGATGTGGTAAAAGGATACCTAGTAACATTGTTTGTGAATGTCAAGTGAACAATGCACGGAAAAGATATAAAGAGTATTACAAGAATAGAAGGTCTGATAGAGAGCAACAAGCTTTTTATAGAAGTAAAGAATGGTTAAGATGTAGGCAACTTAGAGTAACAACATTATTAGGAATAGATTGGTATGAGTATTATGTTAATAATAAACTTGTACAAGGATACACTTTGCATCATATAGAAGAGTTAAAGGAGTGCGAGGAGAGAGCTTTGGATACAAGTAATTTAATATACTTAACTCAAGCTAATCATATAAAAATTCATAAAGAATATGCTAAATCATTTAAAGATAAAAAAAGAATGCAAAATATATTATTTAAATGCCTAGAGAAAGCAAAAGATGAATTTGGGATAGGATAAATTAATACCGGGGGAGGTATTAAAGATATTTTTAGCTTTTAAAAAAATCCCGCATACTCTACCAGTAAAAAAAATATCCCAAAATGAAAATTTCAAGGCTCGGTTAGGAGGGGATTTTAAAATGGCAAGACCATGCAAAAGTATCGAAGGCCAAAGTAGACATAATTCAAAAGAAGAAATTGAAAAAAGAAAAGAAACAGAAAATAAATTAAAAGGACTAGCTGATAAAATAGAGTTTCCTCCAGAATATTTAACCGAGGATCAAAAGAAAATATATACTGAAATTTTTGAGGAATTAAAAGCAAGTCAGATTTTAAGTAATTTAGATATTTATATTTTATCATCGTGTAGTATAGCAATAGATAGGTTGCAATATATTGAAAAAATAATAAATAAAAATCCTAAAGCAATAATGAATAAAGAATTAATGAGTGCTAAGGATAAATACAATAAAGATTTTTATAGATGCTGTAATGAACTGTCATTATCACCTCAAAGTAGAGCTAAGTTTGGAAGCTTATCACTAAAAGCTAAAGATGAAAGTGAAGATGCTGTATTAAAAGCATTAAGTGATGATGAGGACGATGAATAGTAATGATTTTATTAGATAGAGCATTGAAATATTGCACTGATGTTATTGAAGGTAAAGAAATAACTACTGATGAAGTTAAATTACAATGCAAAATATTTCTTGATGATTATTATATTAATCAATATTTAGATGAATTTGAGTTTTGCTTTAGTGAGAAGAAGTTAAAAAAGATAAATAATCTATTAAAATTATTTAATTATGCTACAGGATTTATAGCTGGTAAACAAGCTTTAGAGGGATTGGAAGGTTTTCAATGCCTTTTTTTAGCGGCTATTTTTGGATGGAGATATAAAAATAATAAGAAAAAATTCAGATATAGGGATGTAGTTTTATTTATTCCTAGAAAAAATGCTAAGACATTTATAATTGCAGTAGTATTTTTACTTTTAATGCTAACAGAACAAGCATTTAGTGAGTTTTATTCTATTTGTATAGATAGAGATTTAGCTAAGGAAGTTAGAAAAGCTATGGCTCAACTAATTGAAGCTAGTCCAGCAATAAAAAAACATTTTTTTGTATCAGAAAGTGAAATAGGTATTATTAAGTGTAAATTAACTAATAGTTTTTATTATCCAAGAACAGCAAAAGCAAATAAGAATAATGCTATAAGACCAGCAGCAGTTTGTTGTGATGAGGTTGGAGCATTTACTGACAATAAAAATATACAAGCTATGAGAAAAGGACAATTATCAGTTCTTAATCCTATAATGCTAAAAATAACTACAGCATATGCGGAAAGTAATTCTATTATGCCAGAGGAATTAGAGTATGACAGGGCAGTTCTTGAAGGAACTATAGATAATAAAAGATTATTTTGTTTACTTTATTATTGCACTAGAGAAGAAGTATGGACTGATGAGGGATTATTTAAAGCAAATCCTTTAAGAGTTGAAGAAAATTACAATGAAATTAGAGCTGATAGAGAAACAGCTAAGATTAAGACAAGTGAACAGGAGGAGTTATTTACGAAGAATTTCAATATTTTCTTAGAAAGCAATGAGATAAATAAGTATATAAATATAGATTATTGGAAGAAATGTGGTAGAGAATATATTGACTTCAAAGATAAAGAGGTTGTTATTGGAGTTGATTTATCGGTCACTACTGATTTAACAGCAGTTTCTATAATGTATGTTGAAAATGGAAAAGTTTATTGTAAGTCACATGGTTTTTTACCAGAAGATAGTTTATCAGAGAGAAGAGAGAATATTAACTATAGAGATTATGCTCAAAAGGGATATTGTGATTTACATAAAGGAATGACTGTAAATTACACTAAGGTTGAAGAGTATATAAGAAGCATTGAAGAAAAATATGAGTGTACTATTAAAGCTATTGTAACAGATCCTATGAATGCTAAAGAACTTATGGAAAGATTATCAGAAGATTATGATGTTATTTTACTTAAGCAGACATATACAAATTTAAGTCCAGCAACTAAGGAGTTTAGAAAGAAAATATATGACAATGAAGTAAGGTATGAAGCTAATGAGTTATTAGATTGGAATATGAGAAATGCAATTACAACTAAGGGGAAATCTGATGATGAAATGTTAGCAAAAGAAGATAAAAATAAGCAAAGAATAGATATGGTTGCGGCTTTAATTTTTGCTTATACAGAGTTTGTTGTATTGGATGAGGGATATAGTGCAATAGATGCATTAGATAATGTAGATTGGGGGTAATTAGGTGAGAAAGTGGATAAAAAGTAATATAGTTGATATTTTAGTTAGTGCTTCGATAATTATTCTTCTAATAACAACATTATCATTAAATATTTATATTGGGTTATACTTGCTATCAGCAGTATTGTTTGTGCTAGCAATAATTATATCTAGATATAGATAGGAGGTGAGAAAATGTTTGAAAAGTTATTTGAAAAAAGGAATTATACAGGTGAGAATCCGTTTGATTGGACTTCTTTTGTAAAAGGTGAAGATGATGATTTTACAGGGAATGATAGTACATACTCTAAATGTATCAATCTTTTTTCTGAAAATATAGCAAAGTTACCTATAGTAACTAAGATTAAAAGTGAAAAGGGTGATATAGATGCCGATAACTTTTATCTTTATGAATTATTAAGATTAAGGCCTAACCCATCTATGAATGCATTTGAATGTATAAAAGCACTTGTAGCCATGACTAAACATTATGGAAGTGCTGGATTATATATAGATAGACAAAATGGAACTATTAGGGGGCTTTATCCAGTAAGGATTAATCAATTTACAGTGGATAATGCTGGACTTATAAAATCTACGAAGAGAAATAAAGTTTTAGTTGATTTTACATGTGAAGATGTAAGTGGAAGTTGTTTTGAAAAAGATATTATTATCTTGAGAGATAATTCTATTAATGGCATTAACTTTAGAAAAACTAGAACATATATAAGAGATAGCATTGATACCAATATTAAAGCTCAAAAGTATCAAGCACAATTATTTAGTAATGGACTAACTAATAAGATAGTGGTTCAGTTAACATCCGATATAAAGGATGAGAAAGAACTTAAGAAGACTCAAAAAAAATTTGATAAAATGTATTCAAATAATGGGAGAGTTTTCACTGTCCCTGCTGGATATAATGTATCAGCTATGAATTTATCATTAGCTGATAGTCAATTTGCTGAACTAAAGGTTATAGGGAAACAAGATATTACGAGTGCAATTGGAGTTCCTTATTCATTAATAGAAAAAGGATCACTAACAGAAGAAGAAACAATTGCATTTTTAAGTAATGCTATTATTCCAATAATAACTGCACTAGAGCAAGAAATGGATTGGAAGTTATTGACCTCAACTGATAGAAAGAATGGTTACAAGATAAGATTTAATGTTAATGCTATGCTTAGGACAAGTCCAGAAAAGCAAAGTATTATATTAGATAGATATGTTAAAGATGGTATTTATACAATTAATGATGCTAAACGAATCTTAGGAGTACCACTTGTTGATGGTGGAGATATAGTAACTTTACCTAGTGGACAAGTTACACTTGAAAATCTTATTGCTGGCAAAGCTACTTGGCAAAAAGAATCTATTACGAAAGGGGGTGATAATGGTGAAAACGGAGAGAATCAAGATTAACACTACTTTTGAAGTTAGAAGTGTTGGAGAAGGCGAAGAAAAGCAAACTCATTTACAAGGCTATGCATTAACTTTTGATAGTTTAAGTGAAGATTTAGGCTATTTTAGAGAAATAATCAGAAAAGGGGCTTTAGATAACTGTAAAATGGATAATGTGGTCCTAAACATTAACCATGATATGGATAAACCATTAGCTAGAAGTAATAAAGGTAATGGGATTGGAACATTAACATTAACAGTTGATGAAAAAGGGCTTTTCTTTGATGCAATACCAACTGATACCTCTTATAGTAGAGATTTAATTTCTAATATGTCAGCTGGAATAATTGATAAATGTAGTTTTGCATTTATGTTAGATTGGCAAGATGATGAAGCACAAACTTGGGATTGGGACACAAATAACAGAGGATATGATTTAAGAACTATAAATAAAATTAAAGAAATATTTGATGTATCTATTGTTACTAATCCAGCTTATGAAAGTACAAGTTGTACAAGTTATAAAAGAGCAAAAGAACAATTAAATAATCAAATTAATTCTGATGATGAATTAGAATTAATTAAAATTGAGTTAGAACTAGATGAGATTTAGTTCTTTTTTTATAAAAAAATGAAAGTGAGGATTTAAAAATGAACTTAGAAGAATTAAGACAACAAATAGAAGCTAAAAAAATAGAGGTAAGAGGATTTATTTTAGCAAAGGAGCCTGAAAGTGCTAAAAAAGCAAATGAAGAGCTTAGACAACTTAAAGAAACTTTAAAAATAGCAGAAGAATTAGAGGAAGAAGAAAGAAGAAGTTTGGAAAGCCAAAGAGGTTTATCTAAAAGGGGATCTATAGGTGAAGTGAATGAAATGAGAGCTATAGTAAAAAGTGTAATGGGAGAGGAATTAACACCAGAGGAAAGAGCAAATATTAAAACAACAGATAATGCAGCAGTAGTTCCAAAAGAGTTTATAAATAAATTGCAAGAGATTAAAAAAGGATTTGGTTCTTTAAAGGAGTATTGCGATGTTATTCCAGTAACCAAGAATTCAGGTACTATACCAGTGGTAGATTTAGATCAAAATACATTACCAGATGTTACTGAAGGAGATAATATAACTGATGGTACTTTAGTAACTACTGAATTAACATTTTCATGCAAAAAAGTAGGGTTAATTCAATCTTTAACTTCCGAATTAGTAGAAGATGCTGAGATAGAAATAGAAGGATTAGTAAATAAAAACTTTGCAGAAATAGCAGTAGCTACAGAAAATGCTAGAATATTAAAAATTTTAAAGGACAATGCAACACAAGTAGAAGAAGTTACAGATTATTCAGATATTCAAATGGTTATAGATAAATCAGTACCAGCCGTTAAGAATGGATTAGTTACTTTTACTAATACTGATGGATATGCTTATTTAAAGAATTTAAGAGATACTCAAAATAGACCATTGAATTTAGTAACTGAAGTTAATGGGAAATACTATTTCAATAGTAAAGAGCTAGTTGTGGTTGATGATACATTATTAACAGCAACACCAAGCAAAAAAATATTTATTGTTGCTAATCCTAAAGAGGCAGTAAAGTTTATTGAAAGAAAAGGAGTTACAATTGCAAGAAGTACAGAAGCTGGGTTTAGGGATGATACAGTAAAATTAAGAATTTTAGAAAGACTTGATGTAATTAAAGGTGCTACTAGATCAATAAAAAAAATAGAAGTTACGCCCTAGTCAAGCCCTAGAAACTGCTAGGGTTGGCACAGGCAAAGTAGGAAAAGTTAAAGTAGGAAGGGGTTAGATGAAATGGCTTATTCAAAGCATACATGGACTGATGATGAAATAATAACAAAAGAAAAGTTAAACAATATAGAAGAAGGAATTGCAAATATAGAACTTACTCCAGGGCCACAAGGGGCAACAGGAGAAAGAGGTCCTGCAGGGGCAACTGGGCCTAAAGGAGATAGAGGAGAAACAGGACCACAAGGGCCAAAAGGTGCAGATGCAGTGATTAATAAGTTAGATAAAGTAGATGCATTAACAGCAGAATCTGCGAGTACACAAGATATAGCAACAGCTTTTAATAATTTGATTGCAGATTTAAAAGCAAAAGGGTATATGAATATTAGTTAATATTAAAGTACATGACAAAAGAAAGGGCATATGCCCCTTTCTTTATTTTTATAGAAAGGGTGATTATATGACTTTAAATGATGTAAAGACTTACTTAAGAATTGATTATGATGAGGAAGATGATTTTTTATCTGAATTACTCATAGTTAGCGAAGAATATATTAACTCATGCGTTGGAACTGGATATAAAAGTGATGAAAAAGCTATAAAACTAGCTGATTTATTACAGAAAAAATTTATATATGATATGTATGAGAAAAGGGGTACTGAAATAGCTAATAATACAAAGAAAGATACTATAGTTACTACTATACTAGATAAATTAAGTAATTATAGTGTGGAGGAATAAATGGATAGTAGAATTAGCATTAAAAAGAAGGATAAAGTTATAGTAGATGGAAGATGGGTAGAATCATTTGTAGATTATTATAATTGCTGGTGTACTCCAATGGAGCTATATGGTAAGGAACTATATGAAGCTCAAAATATAAAATATGAAAATGTATTAGCTTTTAAGGTAAGGTATTGCAATAAAATTAAAACTATGAGAACTACAGATAAAAATAAATTCATCATAATCTATGATGGAGTTGAATATCAAGTTTATCAAGTTGATTTTAAATCAAACTCAAAAGATTATGTTTATATTAAGGCTAAGATGGTTATTTAGTATGATTATAAAGTTTGAGGGGTTAGATGAACTAATAAAAGAAGTAGAAAAAATTGCAAATAGAAGTGAAATTGAAAAGGTAAATTCCAAAATATTAAGAGAATGTGGGAAAAAGGCACAAAGTACAGTTAAAACAAAGATGCCTAAAAGCAAAAATCCTATGCTTAGTGGGAGAAAGGGAAGTAGAACAGGAAAACATTCGGCAGATAATGTTCCATTGAGTGGAGTAAAAAATAAAAATGGATATCAAAGCATAATTGTAGGGTGGGATAAATCAGATACTTCACCTTATTTTTATGTGAAATTTACTGAATGGGGTACTTCAAAAATGAAGCCACTTGCTTATATGGAAAAAACAAAGCAAGAATTAACAAATTATTTTAGTGAAGTAGCACAAAAGGAATATGAAAGTTTAATTTCAAAATTAAAGTGAGGTGGGATAGTGGATATCATAGCAATTGTAGCAAAAGCCTTAGAAAGTATATCGTTAAAAGGAATTACAGTTGTACAAGGGTGGTATGATGAAAATATTAATGATACTCATATTACTTTCTGTGAATTAAGTGATAGAAGTAATAATATTTCTGATGATCTAGAGGAAGATATTGCTCATACCATTCAAATAGACATTTGGAGTAAAAAAGATGAATGGAAATTGAAAAAAGAAGTGAAAAAATTAATGTTAAATAATGATTTTGGTTATATTGATGGAGCTGATTTCTTTGAAACAGAGGATAAAATATATCATAAAGCATTAAGATTTAGTTATTTAGAGGAGGTATGTTAGATGTCAGAAACTATAGTTAGAAGTAGATTATGTGGTTTGAAAGATATATATATTGCAGAAGTGACCGCAAATAACGGAACAACATATACAACAAAAACACCAGTAAAGTTAGCAAGAGCTTTAAGTGCAAAAGTAAGTGATAAATTCACTACTGAAAAAGTATATAGCGATGATAATGTCGAGGACATAGTTGAGCAATATGAAGGTACTGAAATAGATTTCTCTGTAAATACTTTAGCACCGCAAGATTATGCTGCACTTTATGAGAATTTATATAAAAATGGATTTTTATTGAAAGCAGCAGGAGATGGAGCGAAAGAAATTGCAATTGGTTGGAGAGCTAAGAAGCGAAATGGTAAGTATGAGTTTACATGGTACTATTGTGGAAAGCTTGAAAGACCAGAAATGAATTATGAAACTCAAGAAGACAAAACTAAAACTCAAACAGCTAGTTTAAAAGGGGCTTTTTATGCAAGACAAAAGGAAGATACGATAGAGGATAAAAAGAAAAATTTATATGCCATACAAGTAGATGAAAGTAATTTGATAGAAGGGAATACAACAGCTAAAGCAGCAATAGTAGACTGGTTTTCTGAAGTTCAAGAATATAGTACTCCCTAGTCAATCCCTAGATAAAGCTAGGGTAGGCAAAGCGAAAGTTGGGAAGTCAAGGATTTAAAGAGTGAGAGTTAATCTTACTCTTTTTATATTTAATTTGTAGGTAGGTGTAGTATGAAAATTAAATTAGAAATAATAAATAATGGAGAAGTTGAAGTAAAAGAGTTTTCTACTATTAGGATGAGGGGAAGAGCATTAAAAAGAATGCTTGAAATTTCAGATGTAATGGAGAAAGCAGAAGAAGCTGGAGTGTTTACACAAGAGCACTATGATTTAATGTGCGAGTTTATATGTGAAATGTATGGGAATAAATTTTCGGTAGATGATTTATTAGATGGAATGTATCTAGAAGAAATATATCCAACATTTATGGATTTAAACACAGAAATTGGAAATAAAACTATGAAGAAAATGGAGAATTTAATAAAAAAATAAATGGCGGAGGCGAAATTAAAGAAGCTTCCGCCTTTGATGATTATGATAAAGAGAATGGATATCTAGATGAAGAAGTAGAAAGTACTAAATATGTAGATATATTATTTTATATATTCAGATATGCTATGAAAGTTCATAAAATGAGTTATTTAGAGTGTATGAACATGGATATAGTAGATTATATTGATTATTTAGAATTTGACATTGTTAGAAATCCAATAGAACACGATACTACAGGAGATATTCAAATGTAGGAGGGGGATAGATGGCAGGGGCAAATATTAAGATTGGAGCTTCAAGTAGTGAGTTTCAAAAGCAAATGAAAGAAGTTACAAAACAATTAAAGTTAGTTAGTTCAGAATGTGGAGTAGCAACTGAAAAGGCTAAATTATTTGGGAGCACTCAAGAAAAGTTAAGCTCTATACAAAAAGAACTTACAGGAAAAATTCAAGCTCAAAATCAGATGATAAAATTATACAACGATAGAATAGTTGGAATAAATGGAGAAATTGAAAAACAGAAAAATAAACAAGCTGAATTAACTTCTAAAATTGAAGAAGCTAATAAAAAGTATAAGGAATCAGTAGAGGCTACTGGTAAAAATAGTGAGGAAAGTAAAAAGCTTAAGCAAGAGCTTCAAGGATTAAAAGAAGAATATGCAAAAAATGAAAGAGCAATAGATAGTAGCAATAGTAAACTTGTTGATGCAACTATAAAAATGAACAATACTGAAAAATCATTGCTTAATAATCAGAAAGCACTTCAAGAAATAACTAAAGAAATAAATAATACTAACCTTGATAAACTTTCAGAAGGATTAGATAAAGTTTCTGATGCTAGTGGGAAAATGAGCGATAAATTAAAACCAGTAAGTACTGCTATCACAGGAGCATTTACAGCAAGTGCAGCTGCCAGTATAACATTTGAAGATAGTATGGCTAAAGTTATGACTATTGCAGATGAATCAGTAATGAGTTACGACGATATGAAGAAAGCTATAGTTGATTTATCAAATCAAACAGGAATTTCAGCAAATGAAATAGCTAATAATGTTTATGATGCAATTTCAGCAGGACAAAGTACTGCTGATGCTGTTAATTTTGTGAGTAATTCTACAAAACTAGCTAAGGCAGGGTTTGCAGAAGCAGGACAATCTCTAGATATTTTAACTACAGCTATGAATTCTTATGAAATGGAGTCTTCAGAAGTTAATAAAGTATCTGATATTCTTATACAAACTCAAAATAAAGGTAAGGTTACTGTTGGAGAGTTATCACAAAGCATGGGGAAATTAATACCTACAGCAAAGAGTACAGGAATCAATCTTGAGCAAGTCTCAACTGGATATGCTCTTATGACTTCAAAGGGTATTAAATCAGCAGAAGCGACAACATATATGAACTCCATGTTTAATGAACTAAGTAAATCAGGAACAAAGTCTAGTGATATATTAAAAAAATTAACAGGGCAATCATTCCAAGAGATGATAGCGAGCGGTAAAAGTGTAGGAGATATACTTGCAATAATGAGTGATAATGCAACAGTTAATGGTCAGTCATTAGCAGATATGTTTGGATCAAGTGAAGCTGCTAAAGCAGCAATGATTTTGGCTACAGATTCAGGGAATGCATTCAATTCAGTATTGAAAGAGATGGAACAAAGTGTTGGAGCTACAGATAAAGCTTTTGAAACTATTGACAATACAACTGGAAATAAGTTTAAAAAGTCTTTAAATGAAGTGAAAAATAGTGCTATCTCAATGGGAGATATATTAGCACCAGTAACATCTAAGTTAGCAGAAGGATTTAGTAAAGCAACAAAGGTTTTAAGTGGATTAAGTACAGAACAGTTAACTATGATAGCTTCAATTGGAGGAGGAATAGTTACTGCAAATTTAGCATTAGGAGCATTTAGCAAACTAACAAAAGGGTTAAGTAAAACTGTGGAAGCTTATAAAAACATGAAGGAATTTGGTGGAAAAGCAATAGATATAGTTAAGAACTTTGGGACTAAAGCAATGGATGGAGCAAAGGCAGCAGGACACTTAGCTTCTAATCTTGGTAAAAGTGCTGTAGAGTTTGGTAAAACTGCTGTACAAGCTGGAATAAGTGCAGTTAAATTTGTAGCTCATAAAGCCGCAACTATTGCAAGTGCAATAGCAACTACTACTATGAGTGCTGCACAAGCAGCATTAAACTTTGTTATGAGTTTAAATCCTATAACATTAATAATAATAGGAATTACAGCATTAGTTGCAGCTATAGTTTTGCTTTGGAACAAGTGTGAATGGTTTAGGAATTTATGCATGGGAATGTTTGAAGCTTTAAAATCAGCATGGAATTTAATGATAGAGTTCTTTAAAAGTATATGGCAATCTTTTGTTTTAAAATGGAATTCAGCAGTAGAAGGTATTAAAAATATTTGGAATAGTGTATGTAATTTCTTTAAGACTATATGGGAATCTATAGTTAACTCTATAAAGTCAGTTTGGGAAGGTTTTAAAAATATATTCTCTTCAATAGGAAACTCGATATCATCAATATGGAGTGGATTGACCAATACAATATCTTCAGTATGGAACAATGTAGTTTCAGGAGTTAAAAATGCATGGAATGGTATAATATCACCATTTCAGAATGTAGTAAATTCTATTAAAAATATATGGAATAGTATTAGATCTATGTTTAAATTACCTCATTTTAGCATAACAGGAAAGTTTAGCTTAGTACCACCTTCAATACCTAAAGTATCTGTAGATTGGTATTACAAAGGTGGAATTTTTAAATCGCCAACGGTATTGGGTGGTATTGGAGTAGGAGATGCATTTAATGGGCAAGGCTCTAATGCAGAAGCTATAGTTCCACTTGATGAAATGTATAGAAACATTAAAGGGATAGTTAATAGTAGTTCAGATCGTGACATAATAATACATTTGACTAATATAACTGAATTAGATAGCGAAGTAATAAGCAAAAAAACAACTACTAAAGTAATTAAGGGCATAGGAAAGGAAAAGAGTTCAAGAAAAATTATAAATGGAGGAGGTAGATTAAAATTTGTATAATAGATTTTATGTTGTATTTAACAATGAAGCATCTATAGATATAGGAGTTAAAGTTGTTAGTAGGCCAGAAATACCATCTCCACAAGCAATTTTAAAGGAGTATTCTATACCAGGTAAATATGGTGAGGAATATGAGTTAGAAGGTTATGAAGATATAGAAATATCGATAGATTTTAATTTTGTTGATAAAGAAAATATCCATGAGAGATTTAGAAAGTGTAAAAAGTGGATAAATAATATTGAAGATAATAAATTAGTTTTTAGTGATAATAGCGAAATATTTTATAGAGTTAATTATGCCAAGATAACTTCCAATGAAAGAATTATGAAGAGTTTAGGTAGATTTACAGTTACTTTCAATTGTGAACCATTTGCTTATGAAATGGAAGGCCAAGAGGAAATATTAATAAATGATGCAGCTATAATATATAATGCAGGAGATTTAGAAAGTAAGCCTATAATAAAAATACAAGGCGAAGGACTTGTAACCATAAAAATAAATGAGGATACTATAAAGGCTAATATAGGGCAAGAAATTATTATAGATAGTTATTTGGGATTAAGTTATAAAACAGATAAAACACCTCAAAATAATAATATTAAAGGCAGACATCCAAGACTTAAATTAGGAGAAAATACTATAAGTTATTCAGGTGGAAGAGTTGATAGTTTTATTATAATACCAAACTGGACTATTTATTAAGAGGAGGAATTAGATGATTGAAATTTATAACAAATCGAATAGTAATTTTGATTTTAATGGAGATATGATATTAAAACCTTCTCTTTGTGATCTTGAAGTAGAGCTTAATGGAATTATAGAAGTTACATTAGAACATCCTTATGATAAAGAGGGGCGATGGAAGTATATTGTTGAAGATAATATACTTAGAGTTCCATATCCTTGGAAGGAAGAAGGACAATTATTTTATATATATGATAAAGAAAAAGGTATGACTGGCGTAACGTGTAAGGCTAGACATATCTTTTTTGATTTAGCCAGTGAAATATTGATAGATTGTAGACCAATCAATGCTACTGGGCAAGAAGCCTTAAATAAAATATTAGAGGGGACTGGCTTTACAGGACATTCAAATATAATAACAAGAAACTCTGCTTATTACATTAGAAAACATATAGCAAATGAAGCTCTTATTTCAGATGATGAGAACTCATTTATAAATAGATGGGGTGGAGAACTTGATGTAGATAACTTTCATGTATACATGAATGAAAGAACTGGTGGGGAGTATGGGGTTACATTTAGATATGGTCAAGATTTAATAGATTTAAAAGAAAATTCTAATATTGATGGCATCATCACAAGAATACTACCAGTTGGATTTAATGGAATAACAATTCCAGAACATTATGTTGATTCACCGCTTATAAATAAGTACAGAAAAGTAAAGGCTGATGTAATTAAATTTGACCATATTAAAGTTAAAGAAAGTCCAGAAGATGAAGAAGGATATAATACATTAGAAGAAGCCCAAGAAGCTTTGAGAGAAGCTTGTAAGAATATGTTTGATGAAGGTATTGATAAACTACTATATCAAATAGAGGTAGAAGTAGCTAAGTTAGAAAATACACTAAAATATAAAGATTACAAGAATCTTTTAGAAGTTGGCTTAGGAGATACTGTAGGGGTTGAACATTTAGATATAGGAATAAATATTAAAACTAGAGTTATTAAGTTTGTGTATGACTGTATATCAGAGAAATTTAAAAATATAACTTTAGGGAATTATATTGAAAACTATATAGATACTCAAAATAACACAGACAATATTTTAAATAGAATATTAAACAATGATGGTACAGTAAATGCTATTGAAGTAGCAGGAGTATTAAATGCTATTAATGTAAAAATGCGAGCTATGAAGGATATAGCACAAAAGCAAGATGTTAGAGCATTACTCTGTGAGGACCTAGATCCTGAAAGTCCAACTTATGGTGCTATGTGTTATGGAACTATGGGGTTTATGATAGCAAGCGAAAGAACTCCAGATGGACGAGATTGGGATTGGAGAACATTTGGAACTGGTAAAGGATTCTTTGCAGATTTAATTGTAGCAGGAACAATGTTAGCTGATAGAATACGTGGAGGAGTATTAGAGAGCATTGATGGTAGTATACAGATAGATTTAAGCGACACATCTAGCGGTATTCAATTTAAACAGAATGGTAAGAAAGCTATAGATATAGTTGGAAGAATTATAAAGTTTTTTGATTGGGATGGAGAAGGCAATCCTGTAGGACAAATGTATTCTACTAGACTAAATGGGAATGCAGATGTAACAGGAATTGTTTTAGCTAATACTCAAAATAGTTACGTATCTATAGCATATGAGTTAGATGGTCAATTTTATCCATATATACGTTTTGATAAAAGCAATGTAGATCAGACTACTACAGTTCCGATTACTATATTTACAGGAGTAGATTTTAGAGGTGACCAAATTTGGTTTGGAAAAGATATCAATAGCATATATAAATCTAAAGGTAATGATTTAGTAGCATCTGTATTAAATAACTTTATAGTATTAGATAGAGAAACATCTAAACATGTAGCGTCATTTAGAAATAGAAGATGTTATTTTGCGTCAAATGATAATGTTTATTTTGATGCTACTCCAGAGAAATTTGCTTTTTTCAAAGATGGCCAAGCTTATTTCTTTAAAGAGGCAAGTTCGGAGAGAATATGGAGTATGTATGATTTTATGGTAGATAAAAGATTACATTGCAATGGAGATTTTACCGTAAGTGGAACAAAAAACTGTATTCAATCAACTGAAAATTATGGAGATAGATTATTTTATAGTGTAGAAGATTGTGAAAACTACTTAACAGATAGAAGCATGGAAGTTTTCACAGTTGAGAAGATAGAGAAAAGAGAAAGTTCTACTAATATATTTAAGAGGATATTTAAGGTATCTGAATCTAAAGAATATAGCTATGAAAGAGTTATATTGCTAGATAGTATATTCAAAGAAGCAGTCAGAACAGATAATGACTATACTGTAGAAATCTTTAAACAAGGTTGGGGAGATTATAGAATTAAAGAACAAACTAAAGATTATTTTATCGTAGAAGCTGATAGGGAGGACTTCACATTTAAATATGTTGTTACAGCTAAAAGACGCGGGTTTGAAGCTAAGAGACTAGAAGAGTTCTTTAAACCTGAAAACTATACTGATTTAAAAGATATATCTAATAAATCAATAGAAGAGCTTGGGGAGGTAGTTTGTGAACACGAAGATAATTAAATTAGATATAAATAGAAGATTATACGATAAGATCGTAGCGAAGCAAGATGATACTAAAAGTAGATTCTTGCTTTTTCAATTGCTCGATGGAGCTGTACCATTTAATTTAACTGATAGAAGTGTAAGAGTATATGGAGTTAAACC
>NZ_JACOOO010000034.1:0-15901 GCF_014287825.1 Clostridium hominis | reverse complement strand
AAGAATGGAAAAAGTTTTTATAATACTATCTAGAACTATGGATACTAATAAATTTAATTTATTAAGTGGATATAGTTCTTTTTATTTATTCATATAAATTAATTAATACTTTAATAAAATGAGGTTTATATGAAAAGAATAGATGAAGCAAAATGTTTCATTTTAGATTTAGATGGTACAATATATTTAGGAGAAGAAATAATAGATGGAGCAGTTGATTTTATAAATGAATTAAATAAAACAAATAAAAAGGTTATATTTTTAACTAATAACTCATCTAAAAATAATAATTATTATAAAGAAAAGCTTAAGATGTTTGGTATTAATGTTAATAATAATAGTATATTTACATCTGGAGAAGCCACTACCATATATTTGAACTCTAGAAAGCCAGGAAGTAAGGTTTTTTTAATCGGTACAAACTATTTGAAAGAGGAGTTTAAAAGAAGTGGATTTAATGTAACAGATATATATGAAAATGATATTGATTTTGTAGTTTTAGGGTTTGATACTACACTAACTTATAACAAACTATGGATAGCATGTGATCTCATTAGGGATGGTGTTGAGTTTATAGCTACACATCCTGATATAAATTGTCCTTTAGAAGGTGGAAAATTTATGCCTGATGCAGGAGCTATAATAGAATTTATATATGCTTCAACTGGAAAAAGACCTAATATTATAGGAAAACCAAATTCTGAAATTATTAATTGTATTTGTCAAAAGTATAGAATAAAAAAGGAAGATATGATTATAGTAGGAGATAGGTTATATACAGATATAAAAACTGGAATTAATTCAGGCATAGCATCTATATTAGTATTAAGTGGTGAAACAAAAGCTGATGATTACAAAAAGTCTAATATAAAAGCAGATTTTGTTTATGATTCTGTTAAAGAAATTATTAATGAATTTAACAATAAATATAGTTAAGGTGATGATTAAATGTTTGGGAATTTTGGGAAGATAGCAGCAACAATTGGATTAGATATAATTATTTTATTAGTAGTATATATTTTTCTTATATATGGTGACAAAAAAGATACAGATGAAACGGAGTGGTTAACAAGCACAAAATTTGCACATAGAGGGTTATACTCTGATGATGGAATGATACCAGAAAATTCACTAGAAGCTTTTGATAAAGCTATTGAAAATAACTATGGTATAGAACTAGATGTTTCTTTTACAAAGGATAAAAAAACAGTTGTATTTCATGATGATAATTTATTAAGAATGACTGGATTAAACAAAAAAATAAGTGACTGTACCTTAGAAGAGATAGAAAGTCTATATTTAAATGGCACAGATTATAAGATACCAACTTTTAATGAAGTATTAGATTTAGTAGATGGTAAAGTACCTTTAATAATTGAAATTAAGTCTAATAGAGATAGGTATGGATTATGTAATTCTGTTAAAAATGAGCTTAATGACTATAACGGAAGATTTTGTATTGAGTCCTTTGATCCATTGATAATGAGTAGAATAAAAAAGAATATGCCTGATGTTATAAGAGGTCAACTATCAATGAAGTTTACTAAGGACAATAAGGCTCCAAAAAGTCTTAAAGTTGCTTTAGAATACCTTTTATTAAATTTTAAAAGCAGACCGCACTTTATAGCGTATAATTGGATAGATTCAAATAATTTATCATTAAGAATTTTAAGAAAACTAGGTATAATAACAGTAGCATGGACAGTAAATTCTGAAAAAGCACTAGAAGTTAGTAATGAAAGATTTGATACTATAATTTTTGAACACTGCGAACCACTTAAATAGAGTGATTCGCACTTTTTTATTCTTACAATTTTTGATATAATTAACAGGAAAATAATTCTAAAATAGGGGGCGTAAAAATGGATTTAGAAAAGAAATTTGAAGAAGTTAAGGGTTATATTGGACAGATTGAATATTTAACTCATGCAATAGTTCTAGTAGATTGGGATATGAGAACAAATATGCCAGTAAAAGCAGGAGAATCTAGAAGTAAGGTTTTAGAGTATCTATCAAGTCAGTTGTTTGATATGACTACTTCTACAAAAGTTAAGACTTTTATAGAGGAGTTATCACCATATAAAGATAATATGTCTTTAGTTCAAAGAAGAACGCTTGAAGAGCTAGAAAAAAATTATAATGAAACTATGAAAATACCTGCTGATAGATATATTGCATCAGTAGGAGCTACAAGTAGAGCACAAATTGCATGGGAAAAAGCTAAAGAGGAAAATGATTATGAAAGCTTTAAACCACACCTTCAGAAAGTTATTGATTTTTCAAGAGAGTTTATTGGTTATTGGGGATATGAAGGAGATAAATATAATACTTTATTAGACAAATATGAAAGAGGTCTTACAGTAGAAAAATTAGATAAAGTATTTGGTGAGTTAAGAGATGGAATAGTAGAAATATTAGAAAATATAAAAAAGAGTGAAAAAATTATTGATACAAATATATTAAAAGGAAACTTTGATACATCAAAACAAAAAGATTTATCTTTATGCATTCTTCAAAAGATGGGATTTGATTTAGAAGCTGGAAGGTTAGATGTGAGTGTCCATCCGTTTACAACTAATATGGGGAATAAGGATGTAAGATTAACTACTAATTATCATAAAGATGAATTTACTTCTGCTTTATTTAGTACTATTCATGAAGGTGGACATGGCATATATGAACAAAATATAAGTGATGATTTAGAAAATACAGGATTAAATTCAGGTGCTTCTATGGCTATTCATGAATCTCAATCAAGATTTTATGAAAATATAGTAGGAAGAAGCAAAGATTTTACGACTTATTTGTTAAATTTATCAAGAAAGTATTTTGAAGATTTTAATAAGGTAAGCTCAGAAGAGTTTTATGAAGCTATGAACAAAGTTGAGCCTTCATTTATTAGAACTGAGGCTGATGAATTAACTTATTCCCTTCATATTATTATTAGATATGAACTGGAAAAGGATTTAATAAATGGGAGAATATCTCTAGATCAACTTCCAAGTGAATGGAATAAGAAATATAAAGAATACTTAGGTGTTGAACCAACAAGTAATACGGTTGGAGTTTTACAAGATGTTCACTGGTCTGCATCACTTTTTGGATATTTTCCTAGCTATGCGTTAGGAAATCTTTACGGGGCGCAAATATATAACACTCTTCTAAAAGAAAAACCTGAAATAATGAAAGAAATCGGAGAAGGAAATTTAAGAAATTTACATTCTTGGTTAAAAGAAAATGTTCATAAATTTGGAAGCTTATATACACCGGCTGAAATTATAGAACGAGTTACAGGAGAGGAACTTAACTCTAAGTATTTTATAAACTATTTAAAGGACAAGTATTATAACATATATAATATAAATAAATAGAAAGAAGCTCTATTAAACTTTAACTTTTAGAAGAAGTTTAATAGAGCTTTGGTTATCTTTTTTCAATTTGTTTTCTAGTTCTAAAAATTACTTTCTTTAATGCTTTCCAATTAAATGGTATTAGTGGATATAAATATCTTTCTCCAGTTATTGTTTTAGTTGTAACTAACATTATAATATTTAGTATAACACCTACTATAAATCCCCACGTTCCAAATAATCCTGTAGCAATAAGTAAAATTACACGATTAAATTTCAGTGCAAATCCTAATTCTATACTTGGTTGAACAAAACTAGTTAATGCTACTATAGCCATATAAAGAATCGTTTGAGGTGTAAACCACCCTGTTTGTACTGTATAATCTCCTAATATTAGTCCTCCTATAATAGAAAGTGAGGTCCCTAAAGAATTAGGGGTGTTTAATGATGCAAGTTTTAATCCATCTATAGCTATTTCTGCTAGAATGAATTGTAAGAAAATCGGTATTACGTATGGGTCCTTCGGCAATAAAAAGCTCAATTTTCCAACTAACCATTGGGGGTTATCAGTTAATAATACATATACAGGTGTTAGAAAAATATTTGCTAAAAGCACAAAATATCTTAGCATTTTTAGATAATTTCCTGTGACTACTGGTAGGTAATAATCATCTATTGATTGGAAAAAGTCAAAAATACTTGCTGGCAATATTAAAGCTGAAGGTGTATTGTCTATTAAAATGACAACTTTTCCTTCTATTATTTCAGCCGCAACTACATCAGGTCTCTCTGTGTATCTTGCCTTTGGAAATGGATTTAAACGATTTTTAGGCATTAATACCTCAAGTAAGCTTTCATCTCCTAAAGTTAATGCTTTTATCTTTAAATTATCTATTAAGTCTTTAACTTTATTTAGTGTTTTTTTATCTACCTTGCTGTCTAAATA
This sequence comes from Clostridium hominis, assembly GCF_014287825.1. Lineage (NCBI taxonomy): Bacteria > Bacillati > Bacillota > Clostridia > Eubacteriales > Clostridiaceae > Clostridium > Clostridium hominis. The sequence continues at coordinate 11,605 of NZ_JACOOO010000034.1, read as the reverse complement.
TCCAATTGCAACATCAGTTTGAGATATTTCACCTATAGTATGCATTTCAAATATAAGTTTTGGATCTCTAATTCTTCTTCTGATCAAAGCTGTATTAAAGACTATAGTTTCAACAAAACCATCATGAGAGCCACGTAAAACTTTTTCTTTATCCGGTTCATCAACGCTTCTAGATGGGTATGTTCTATAGTCAAGGATTAATGCTTCATTAAATTTCTCGCATATTATAGCTGTTTGACCAGATAGAACTGCTTTAACGATACTAGATAAATCACTATCTGTAGAGGCTTCAATAGAACTTAGAGCTTTTTCTATAAGTTCTTTAGCTGATGATATACTCTCAAAATCCTCCTTTTTAAGATTGTACATATCTCTTCTTACATATTCCATGTTTGTATCTTTAACAAAGCCATCTAAATAATAGCAATAGAACTTTGTGTTATGTACATCTATTATTCTTTCTAGAACATCAAAGGTTTTACCTACATTTAATTCATTTTGTAGAAGTTCAACATTCGTTTTAAAATTACCTGTTAATTTCATTTTTAGCTCCTTTAGTTAAAATAATATACTTAGTTTTAACTTTTTTTGACCTTATATACTAAATTTGTAGTAAAATAAATACTAGAAAATCAAAAAGTAAGGAGTGTTACCTTTGACAAAGACAAATGCTATGAGAATTTTAGATAAAAATAAAATTAAATATGATGTAATAGAATACGATATTTCAGATGGTAAAATAGATGGTGTTTCTGTTGCTGAAAAGACAAATCAAGATTTAAAAGAGGTATATAAAACTCTTGTAACTCAAGGAAATACAAAAATGATTTATGTATTTGTTATACCTGTAAATGAAGAGTTAAATCTTAAGAAAGCCGCAAAAGTATGTGGGGAAAAGAAAGTTGATATGATTCATGTAAATGATATTCTTAAATTAACAGGATATATTAGGGGTGGCTGCTCACCTATTGGTATGAAAAAGTTATATAAAACATTTATTCATAAAGATGCTGAAGTTTTGGAAAGAATATGTGTAAGTGGTGGTAAAAAAGGATTACAAGTTAAATTGTCACCTCAGGATTTAAAAGAGAGTATAAATGCTGTATTTGAAGATTTAATCTAGATTTGTAAACTTCAAAGTAATTGTTAATTATTATTTGAAGATTAAACTATATTAATTTAAGTGATTTATGTTATAAGCATATGAAAAAGGAGAAAAGATAAATGGAATTAAATATGGATTTTTTACGTGAGTATGAAAATTTAATGAATGAAGATGTAGAAAAGGCACTAGAGTTTTGTATAAATACATTAAAAGAGTCTAATAATCCAGAAGTTTATATTTATATTGGTGAATGCTATATGGCTTTAAATGAGTTTGAAGAAGCTATTGAAGCTATTGATAAAGGAATAGCTAATGGATCAGTAAATATAAATTTTGCAAAAAGCTTAAAAGGAGAGTCTTTATTTTACTTAGAAAGGTATGAAGAAAGTAAAGAGATTTTCTTAGGATTATTAAAAGAAAGACCAAATAGCTTTTTCTCAATAGCTTATCTTACAGATATAGATATAAAGCTTGGTAATTATAAGGAAGGCGTAGAAAGAGGTGAAAAGGCTTTAGCTAATAGTAATCTTGATAGCAAAGACTCTGCTTATATAGAAGTTAATATAGGTTGGATAAAACTTAAGTATTTAAATAAAGAAGAGGAAGCATTAGAAAACTTTAATCATGCTTTAGAGTTAGATTATAATTTAGGAACTGCTTACATAGGTTTCGCTGAATATCATTTAAGAAAAGAGGAATATTTTAAAGCTATAGAAAATTATGAAAAGGCTATAGATCTTGGAGAAAATACTTTAGATGTGTATTTCGGTATGGGATTAGCATATAAAGGAATAGGTCAATTAGAAGATGCATTGGAATACTTTAAAGTAGTTTATAGTGCAGATGAAACTTATAAAGATGCATTTGTGGAGATTAAAGAAATTGAAAAAGCGTTGTTATAGCTAAAGTTTGAGAAGTTTGATATAATTATAACATTGGGTTTTATAAAACTAGATGGAGTATAGTATGGAAGAAAAAATAAAAATAGCAAAAACATATGATATAGTAACAAAAGATATAAAAGATAAAATAATAGATGGAACTTTAAAAATGGGAGATAGGTTACCGTCAGAAAGAGAAATGGCTGAGAAATTTGGGGTTTCTAGAACATCAATAAGAGAAGCTATAAGAGCCTTAGAAGTTATTGGTATAATTGAAAGTAGAAGGGGAGCTGGCAATTACATAGTAGATAATTTTAATAACTCATTATTGCAGCCGCTTTCTATGATGTTTATGCTTCAAGAGTATTCTGCATTAGATATACTTGAATTGAGAGAAAGTCTTGAAATTCAATGTTGTAAAATGGCATCAAAAATAATTTCTAAGAAAGAAATTGAAGTTCTAAATAATATAGTAATTGATATGAGTGAAACTACAAATGAAGATAAAAGCTTAGATTTAGATATTAAGTTTCATAATGTTATTATAAAAGCATCTAACAATCCGTTAATAATAAATGTTCTTTCTGTAATATCACAATTAATGGATAAGTTTATCAAAGATGCAAGAAAGATAATTCTTTGTAAAGATGATAATAGAGAAAAGCTTTTAGGGACCCATAAAGATATTGTATTGGCAATTGAATCAAAAGATGAAAGCAAATGTGTAGATTCGATGAAAAATCATTTTGAGTTAATAAAAGAATCCTATATTAAAATCAATTAAATATAGGAATTATATAAGCTTATATAAATATTTATGCAAGATATTAAATTAACGTGTTGGTTTATATCTTGTATTTTTTTGCTGTTTATAAATGGTATGTAAATGATTACGTTAATAAAATAACTATTATTTACAATTGGTAAATATAGACTTATAATCAAATTAATTGGTAATACCAATTTAAGTAAAAAAGAATATAGGAGGTAAAAATGGGTGTATTTAGAGGATGGATTATAGTTTTACTAATTTATTTATTGGGTGAATTTCTATCAAAGAGCTTTTCATTACCTATACCAGGGAATATCATGGGAATGATATTTTTATTTCTTTTCTTAGTTACGGGAATATTAAAGCTAGAAAAGATTGAAAGAGTAGCAAAGTCTTTACTAGATAATTTAGCATTTCTATTTGTACCAGCAGGAGTTGGTCTTATGAATTCCTTTGGAATCATAAGTGGAAGTATAGCAAAAATCTTATTCATCTGTATTATTACTACAGTAATTGTTATGGCATGTACTGGATTAGTTGTTCAATTTGTTTCTAAAAAAATAGACAGTAATATAAGTGTCAAAAAGTTAAATAAGCAACTTAAAAATATATAGAAAAGGGGATATAAATGAATATTATTATTGAAAATATGTTTTTTGGTATAGTAATTTCTCTTATAGCCTTTGAGTTAGGAAAAATTATATATAACAAAACTAAGTTACCGATATTTAATCCTTTGTTAACTTCGATAATTATAGTAATAGTAATACTAAAAATTTTTAATATTGATTTTGAACTTTATAATAAAGGTGGACAATTCATAAATATGTTTTTAGGACCTGCAACAGTTATTTTAGCGGTTCCACTTTATAAACAATTATTATTACTAAAAAAGAATTTTGTACCAATAATTATAGGAATATCTATTGGAAGTGTAGTAAGTGTAATATCTGTAATTTTACTTTCAACTGTATTTAATTTAGATAAGGAAATAATTATATCACTTATACCTAAGTCTGTAACAACACCAATAGGAGTTGAGATTTCTAATAGTCTTGGCGGAATAACTGGAATTACTGTTATGGCAGTAATTTTAACTGGAATAACTGGAGCTATAATTGCACCAACAGTATGCAAAATATTTAAAATTAATAATCCTGTTGCAAGAGGGATCGGTATAGGAACTGCATCTCATGCAGTTGGAACATCAAAAGCTTTAGAAATAGGTGAAACAGAAGGAGCTATGAGTTCACTAGCTATAGGAATTGCAGGTCTTATTACGGTAGTAGTTGCACCTATATGTTTGGATATTTTGACGAAGCTACTGTAATTTGCAATTAAAAATTAACTAGTATTAAGTAGATTATTAAAGGTATTGCTATTTGTATTTTATAAAGTTCTATAACTTCAAAATTGGTAATACCAATCAATATAAATTGTAAATGAAGGAGAGGATATTTTGTGAATATTTTAGTTTGCATTAAACAAGTTCCAGGAACAACTAAAGTAGAGGTTGATCCAATTACAGGAGTATTAAAAAGAGATGGTGTTGATTCAAAGATGAATCCATACGATTTATATGCTTTAGAAACAGGGTTAAAGATAAAAGAAAATAATGGAGGCACTATAACTGTTTTAACTATGGGACCACCACAAGCTAAGGAAATAATTAAAGAAGCCTATTCTATGGGAGTAGATAATGGTGTGCTATTGTCTGACAGAAAATTTGCAGGAGCAGATGTTTTAGCAACTTCTTATACATTATCTCAAGGGGTAAATAGTATAGAAGATTTTGATTTAATTATATGTGGTAAACAAACTACAGATGGAGATACAGCGCAAGTTGGGCCAGAGATGGCAGAATATTTAAATATACCTCATGTAGCTAATGTTAAAAAGATTGTAGAAGTTAAAAAAGATAGTATAGAGGTAGAAATGGATATGCCGGATACTGTTGAAATAGTAGAAATTAAATTACCAGCATTAATAACTGTAGAAAAAGGAATTTTTCAACCAAGATTACCTTCATATAAAAAGAAGGTTGAAACTAAAGATAGAAAAATAGAAGTGAGAAGTCTAAATGATTTTAAAGACAAAAATGAAATGAATTATGGATTAAATGGTTCTCCAACACAAGTAGAAAGAATTTTTCCGCCAGAAGTAAACGATAAAAGGGAAATGTGGCATGGCAATAGTGATGAACTAATTTTGAAATTTGAAGATACTTTAAAGAAGTTAAAATTTATTTAGGGGGAGAGTCATGGGAAGATTAGTAATTAATCAAGATAGAATAGTAAATAAAGAGGAACTAATTAAGTTATGTCCTTTTAATGCGATGGAAATTAGCGATGGTAATGTAGAGATAAATAGTGCATGTAAAATGTGCAAGCTATGTGTAAGAAGAGGCCCAGAAGGTGCAGTAGTTTTTGTTGAAGATGAAAAGGTCGAAATAGATAAAAGTATATGGAGTGGAATAGCAGTATATGTAGATCATTTAGAAGGAGAGATACATCCTGTTACATTAGAGCTCATTGGTAAGGCTAGAGAGCTTGCAAATAAGGTAAATCAAGAAGTGTATTGTGTTGCAATTGGCAATAATATTGATGAAAGTATTTATGAGATTTTACATTATGGAGTAGATAAAGTTTATCTTTATGATAATGAAGAATTAAAGTATTTTAGAATAGAACCTTATACAGCTGCTATAGAAGACTTTATTAAGAATGTTAAACCTACTGCATTTTTAGTTGGAGCAACAACTGTAGGTAGGTCATTAGCTCCAAGAGTTGCTGCAAGATTTAGAACAGGCCTTACAGCAGATTGTACAATATTAGATATTAAAGAGAATACTGATTTAGTTCAAATAAGGCCAGCTTTTGGTGGTAATATTATGGCTCAAATAATTACACCAAACTCTAGACCTCAACTTGCAACTGTTAGATATAAAGTTATGTCTGCACCAGAAAGGACAAGAGATATAAGTGGAGAAATAGTAAAATGTCACATAAGTGAAGATAAGCTAATATCAAATATTAGAGTATTAGATGTTCATCAAAAATCTAAAGAAAAGGAAATAAGTGAAGCTGATGTATTAGTAGTTGCAGGAAGAGGAGTAAAAAGTGAAAAAGATTTAGGAATGATAAAAGAATTATGTGAACTTTTAGGAGGAGAGATGGCAGTTACTAGACCTTTAATTGAAGCCGGTTGGGTTGATGCAAAAAGACAAGTTGGATTAAGTGGAAGAACTGTAAGACCAAAGCTTATAATTACTTGTGGAGTTTCAGGTGCAGTCCAATTTACCGCCGGAATGAATAATTCAGATTATATATTTGCTATAAATACGGATGAAAAGGCTTCAATATTTGAGGTAGCTCATTACGGAATAGTAGGGGATATATATGAGATAGTACCAGCATTAATCGAAAAGATTAAAGATGGAAAATTAGAAAAATCTAATATTATATAGGAGGTAAAAGCATGGAATATAAAGTATTTGAAATAGAGGATTATAGAAATATAGTTAAGCTCCTTGGAGACAGCGATAGAGTTTTATATGGGGAAGAAATAAGTGAAGATTATAGTCGTGATGAACTTGGTTCAGTTAGAGTTATGCCAAAGGTTGTAGTAAAAGCTATCAGTACAGAAGAAGTATCTAACATTATGAGGTATGCTTATGAAAATAATATTCCAGTTACTCCAAGAGGTGCAGGTACAGGGCTTGTGGGAGCAGCTGTACCAATTTATGGTGGGATAGTTATGGATGTAAGTGGAATGAATAAAATATTAGAGCTTGACGAAGAAAATTTGACCTTGACAGTTGAACCAGGAGTATTGTTAATGGAACTTAGTAAGTATGTTGAACAGTTTGATCTTTTTTATCCACCAGATCCAGGAGAAAAGACAGCTACCATAGGGGGAAATATAAGTACTAATGCCGGTGGTATGAGAGCTGTTAAATATGGTGTTACAAGAGATTATGTAAGAGGGCTTGAAGTTGTTTTACCTAATGGGGAGATAATGAATATAGGTGGTAAAGTAGTTAAAAATAGCTCAGGGTATGATTTAAAGGATCTTATAGTAGGATCAGAGGGAACTTTAGTAGTTATAACTAAAGCAATCTTAAAATTAATACCATTACCTAAGAAAGCAATAAGTTTATTAATTCCTTTTAATAGTCTAGAAAATGCTATTGAAACAGTACCTAAAATAATAAAATCGAAATCAGCACCTACAGCAGTAGAATTCATGCAAAGAGCAGCAATTGAAGCTGCTGAGGAATTTTTAAAGAAACCATTTCCAGATAATACATCAGATGCTTATTTACTTCTTACTTTTGATGGTAATTCTAAAGAAGAAATAGAAAGAGCTTATGAAGGTGTTGCAAATATTTGTTTAGACTCAGGAGCTTTAGATGTATTTATATCTGATACAGAGGAAAGGCAAGAGGCTATCTGGAGTGCACGAGGAGCTTTTCTTGAAGCTATCAAAGCATTGACTACTGAAATGGATGAAGTTGATGTAGTAGTTCCTAGAAATAAAGTTGCGGAGTTTGTGATGTTTACCCATACTTTAGAGGAAAAACTTAATGTGAGAATAAAAAGCTTTGGACATGCAGGAGATGGAAATCTTCATATATATATCCTAAGAGATGATTTATCAGAAGATATGTGGAAGAAAAAGCTTAGTGAAGCTATGGAGATAATGTATGATAAGGCTAATAAATTAAATGGACAAGTTTCTGGTGAACATGGAATTGGATATGCTAAAAAAAGATATTTATTCAATGCGCTATCTGAAGAGATGATAGCAATAATGAGAGGTATCAAATTAGCATTTGACCCTAAAAATATTTTAAATCCTGGAAAAATAGCTCAGTAATATTAGAGTATTATGGTAAAATAATGATTTGAAACAATTTGTTTATATAGTTGTCTTATAAGTAAAATATTTAGCTTTATAAGGCAACTATTATTTTATTTATGTATTATAATATTTCTAGGAGGTATATTATGTACAAGAAAATTAAAATAAAAGATATTTATGGAAAGATTATTGATGTAAAAATAATGACTTTGTCTAATGAGTACTTAAACAAAATAATTGAATTACAAGACATAATATTTGATAGCTTAGAAAATAAAAGCTTTTTCGCTAAAACAGAAAAATTTGAATTTGAAGATATAATAAATAAAAGTGGTGAAGTTGTCGGTGTAGTTAGTGAAAATAATGAACTTATTGCTTTTGGGGCTATGGTAAAACCCGAATTACAAGATTTTAATTTAGGATATGACCTTAACTTTGATAACAAAAAACTGTTGAGAACAGCGCACATAGAGTCTACTGTTGTTCATCCAGATTATAGAGGGAATGGATTGCAAAAACTTTTAGTTCAAAATCTTGAGCAAACTGCAAGGAAAAAAGAGTGTGATATTTTTTGTGCAACTGTTGCCCCAAAAAATAAATTTAGTTTAAATACATTACTTAAGTTAGAATACAAAATTGTTTTAGAAAAAGAAAAGTATGGTGGATTAAAAAGGTATATTATGACAAAAAAAGCTTAAATTTAAATAGGTTGATAATATTGGAATTATGTATATTATATGGTATAATTTTCATATAATATAGGTGCATATTGGAGGGCTTAAGATGGAATTTAGAGATTATACATATGAAAGACCAAACTATGAAGAATATAAAAGTAAATTTAATATTTTATTAGATAACTTTATAAATGCTTCAACATATGAAGAGTGTGATAAAGCTTTAGAAGAGATAAATGCTTTAAGGGGTTCACTTATGACTATGATGGAGCTATCAGGTATTAGATATACTATCAATACCAATGATGAGTTTTATAGTAAAGAAAAAGATTACTGGGATGAAAACTCACCATTATATGAAGAGCTTGATGATAGCTATAATAAGGCTATGGTTGCTTCAAAATTTAGAGAAGAGTTAGAAAGAAAATATGGTAAACAATTATTTAACTTATTAGAGTTAAAGCTTAAAGCGTTCTCTAAAGATATAATAGAAGATCTACAAATAGAAAATAAATTAACGTCTGAATACGTTAAACTTATAGCATCAGCTAAGATACTATTTAACGGTGAAGTATTAAATCTGCCAGGTTTAGCTAAATATAAAGAATCAACAGATAGAAATATTAGAAAAGCAGCATGGGAAGCTACATCAAAATTTTTTGAAGACCATGAGGGAGAATTTGATTCTATTTATGATAGATTAGTCAAAGTAAGAAATAAAATTGCTAAAAAACTAGGATATAGAAACTTTGTTGAACTTGGTTATGTAAGAATGAGTAGAACCGATTATAATGCAGAGATGGTAAGCGGGTTTAGAAAACAAGTTAAGGATTATATAGTTCCTGTTGCATCTAAACTATATGAAAGACAAAGAGAAAGATTAGGAGTAAATGAATTAAAATACTATGACTTAGATATGGAATTTACTTCAGGAAATGCAACGCCTAAAGGAAATAAAGATTGGATATTATCTAATGGAGAAAAGATGTATAATGAGCTTTCAGCTGAAACTAAGGAATTCTTTAATTTTATGGTAGAAAGAAATTTATTAGATCTTGAAACTAAGGAAGGAAAAGCCGGTGGAGGATACTGTACTTATATAAATGATTATAAGTCACCATTTATATTCTCAAACTTCAATGGTACTTCAGGAGATATAGATGTATTAACTCATGAAGCAGGGCACGCATTCCAAGTTTATAACTCTACTTGGATTACAGTACCAGAAATAGTATGGCCTACTTATGAAAGTTGTGAAATCCACTCTATGAGTATGGAATTTTTAACATGGCCATGGATGAATAATTTCTTTTTAGAAGACACAGATAAATACAAGTATGCTCACTTAGGATCAGCTATTAAGTTTATACCTTATGGAGTAACAGTAGATGAATTCCAACATTTTGTCTATGAAAACCCAGAAGCTACGCCTATTGAAAGAAAGAATATGTGGAGACAGTTAGAAAAGAAATACTTACCACATAAAAATTATGAAGGTGATGACTTTTTAGAAAGAGGTGGATTCTGGTTTAAACAAGGACATATATTTGAAAGTCCATTCTACTATATTGATTATACTTTAGCTCAAATTTGTGCACTTCAATTTTGGAAGAAAGCAAATGAGAATAGGGAAGAAGCATGGAATGATTATTTAAGACTTTGTAAAGCTGGAGGAACTAAGTCTTTCTTAGAACTTGTTGAGCTTGCAAATTTAAAATCTCCTTTTAAAGAAGGATGCGTAAGCTCTATAATTGGAGATATTGAAAGTTGGTTAACTAACATAAATGACAAGAAGTTATAAAAATTAATAGTGTTAAAAATGATTCAAACCAACCGAGACAAGTAAGTTTTATAAAAGTTAGGTGAATATTTCTTGTATACTATTCATTTATCCTTTATTTAAAGTAGAGATTTATAAGTTTGCTTATAAATTTTAGTTTAGTTGTCAATAATAGTGTTGAGGTGAATTTAATGTACGACAACATAGGAATAAATAAAGAAAAAAGATTAAATCATATGAAAAAAAGAGTTAGAATTCCCAAGATAGCTAATAGAAATTATTATCTTTATAGTTATGATTATGATAATAATTGCTGTGAAGATAATGATTATGAAGATGCTTACAAAAACTATTATTCAAATGAATATGATTATGAAAATGATGAGTTTAAAGATAACTATCCTTGTGATGCTTTCTGTGAGGATTATGAAGAAACTTGTAAATGTACAATTAATACTGTTAAAAAAGTAGCTTTAATATCAGCAGGAGTTTTAGTTGGTGTGTCTGCAATTTCTTTATTGCTAGGAAAAAGAAGATAATAAGTAATAATATATATGCAAAATAAAAATAGTGGAATTTATAATATATAAGAAGTATAATATGAATAAAAATAAAAGACTCTGTATAGGGTCTTTTTTAATTTTAGGTGATTAAATTGAATTATAAAGGATTAGAAGAAAACATTTTAAAAGGCTGTGCTGGATTAAACAAGAAAAGAGGAAAAGAATTATTTAATAATAAATCAATTAAGAGTATTCAGGGGAAAAGAGTTAATAATATTTATCATATATACGGTAAAGTAAATCATGAAAATAAAGAGTTTAGTACTCATATTAAGTATGATTTGAAAAAAGAAAAGCTTTCTGGGTTTAAATGTACATGCGTTAAATATAAAGAGTATATGGAACAAGGATATCCGTATTATTGTGAGCATATAGCTGCTACTTCGTTAAAATTTTTGGATTCTTTAAAGAATAGGATTCAAGATAAAAAGATGGAAGAAAAAAAAGAAAAGAAGGAAGAAGTAAAGGCAATATTAAATATAGAAAGCAAATTATATTATCAAAAAGTAAATGAAATTAATCAGTTTTTCTTAGAATTTAAAGTAGGAAATAAAGCTAAGTATCCCGTAAATAATATTAAAACATTCCTATATGGAGTATTTAATAATAAGGAAGTAGAGATTACTGATAATTTTAAGTACTCTCCATCAATTCACCAATTTGATAGATTAGATTTAAACTATTTAAGATTTATAAAAGATAATATTAAAATTGAAATTATAGGAAATAAACTAAAAATATCTCAAAAACAACTTCAGTCTTTATTGGAAAAAGTACCAAGAGAAGAGATAATATTTAAAGATAATTACTTAGAGTATAAAACTAAAATAAATAAAGGATTCTTAGATTTAGCATTTAATTTAAGAGAGGAAAAAGGTCAATTTATATTATGGTCTGAAAAAAACTTACCTTGTCCGTTAGATAATGAAAAAAGAGTTTTTTTATTTAATAGAGAGATATATTT
>NZ_JACOOO010000014.1:0-18905 GCF_014287825.1 Clostridium hominis | reverse complement strand
TACCAAAACTATGAAAAAAGCTTATGTGATATGGAAATGAAATATATCTTTGGGCATATACCAAATGAAAAATATATTTTTACGAAATTGAATATTGAAGCTTCAAGAAGTGCCTTTATAAAGCATAAGATATCAATTATTTATTCTTCAGACAATATTAAAAGTATAGTTGATTATATAGAGTATAAAAAATTAGCTTATAATGATTTTAAAGTTAATTATATAAAATCAGATCATGGAGATATAGATTATAATAAGAGATTGGATGCTATGAAAAATATAGGTTTTGTAATAAAAGGATATCCTGATATACACAATCCCAAAATAAACCTTGCTATTACAAAGATTAATAATAGGTATATATTTGGAGAATATGAAAAGAATGATTTATCTTGGCAACGCTTCGATAAAATGCCTCATTCTTATTCTAACGGATTGAGTTTAAAAATGGCTAGAGCAATAATAAACATAGCAGTTGAACATAATCTAGATAGTAAAGTTGTAGATCCTTGTTGTGGAATAGGTACAATTGTCTTAGAAGGTCTCGATTTAGGTATAGATATTATAGGATTAGAAATTAGCAAACAAATAGCACATAATGCACGAAATAATATTGAGTTTTTTGGATATGATAGAGACATAATACAATGTGGGGATATGCACAATATAAAAGAGAAATATGATATAGCCATAGTAGACATACCTTATGGAATATTTTCACCAATAACTTATGAAGAGCAATTAGAAATAATTAAGACTAGTAGAAAGATTGCTGATAAAGTTATTTTAATAAGCTTTGAAGATATGGATAAGGAGCTTATTGACGAAGAGTTTAAAGTAATAGATAAAGGTACTATAGTTAAAAATAGATTTACAAGATATATTACTATTTGTAATTGATAAATTAAATGAGCTTAGTAGCCCAGGTTCATTATTACCTACCGCATTTCGCTTAATATGTATAGAAGTAAAAAGTTCCATTTATTATCCCAAGTATTTGTTAAACTTTCTTTTATCTCTCTGATAATTGAAATTCCACCCCTGATGCTCCCTTCATAATAGAAAAAGACCTCTTCTATAGATGGTGTAATCTCAAAAACATTAATAAATAGATATAAAGTTAAAAATATTATGGTAAAATTAAATTTATAAAATTTAAAATAAATAAAGGAGTTTTTATGCAAAAGTTTAGTCACGGTTGTACTTTAGATTGTGCAGATTGTTGTAAATTTAATGTTTATAAAGATGATAATAATACTATTAAAATAGAAGGTGATAAAGAACATCCATATACTAAAGGATTGATATGTAAAAAAGGATTAGCACATATAGACCGATTAAATCATCCAAATAGAATTTATAAACCTTTGATAAAGGTAAATAACAAGTGGGAGGAAATCACTTTTGAAGATGCGCTAGATATAATGGTAAAAAAATTAGCTTATTACAAAGAAAAATATTCTTCAAGATCTATTATGTACTATGAGCAATATGGAAATGGTTCATTATTAAAAAGTATTGGAGATATATTTTTTAATTTTTATGGTGGTGTTAGTAAAAGTAAAGGTGGTCCTTGTTGGAGTGCTGGAATAGCAGCTCAAAAGCTTGATTTTGGGGATGTAAAAAGTCATTCATTAGAGGATATGATAAATAGTAAAAATATATTTATATGGGGTAAAAATCCTGCTGTTACAACTATTCATACAATGCAGGCTATAAGAAAAGCTAAATTAAATGGGAGTAAAATAATAGTTATTGATCCTATATATTCAGATACTGCTAAAATTGCAGATAAATATGTAAGGGTTAATCCAGGAGGCGATTGTGCCTTAGCATTAGCTATTGGGAAAATTATAGTAGAAAATAATTTATGTGATATGAACTATATATCAAACTATGTAAATGGGTTTGACGAGTATAAAATTTATTTAGAGAAACTTAAATTCTCAGAGTTAAGCAAAAAATCTGGAGTTACTATAGATGTAATAAAAGAGTTAGCAATGTGTTACACTGATAAATATTCAACTATATTGTTAGGCTATGGTTTACAAAAGTATAAAAATGGTGGAAATACTATTCGAGCTATTGATACATTAGGAGCTATTACAGGACAGATAGGAGTAGCTGGAGGAGGGGTAAATTACGCAAATAAAGGTTTCGACTCTGTTTTAGATACAGACCCATATAAAAGTTGTAATTATGCTGATAATAGATACTTTTATACAAGTGACTTATCTGATTTTATAGATGATACTATAAATAATAATGATAAGTATAAAGAAAATATCTATTCAAAAACTACTGATGAATTTAATAGGTCTTATTCTGCACCTATTAAAATGGCTGTAATTACTAAGAGTAACTTATTAAATCAATTACCTGATTTAAATAAGCTAAAACAATCATTCTCTAAAATAGAGTTTAAAGTATGTTTTGATATGTTTATGACAGATACAGCTAAAGAATGTGATTTATTTATTCCGTCAACAAGTACCTTAGAGAGTGAAGATATTTTATTCAGCTCAATGATGAATCCTTATATTATTTATAATGAAAAAGTTATTGAACCTAAATATAAACTTATGGATGAATATTATTTTTTCAGAGAAGTAGCTAAAAAACTTAATATAGTAGATTATCCTGTAGTATCAAAAAGAGATTATTTGAATAAAGTTGTTTCACCTCTTAAAAGATATTATAAAGATATTAATTTAGATAAAATTAAAACATCATACTTAACATTGAATAACGATATACCTTGGAGTGATAAAAAGTTTTCAACATCTTCAGGTAAATTTGAAATCAATATAAATCATGAGGTTTTTGAAGATAAGTATAGAATGAATATTCGATTATTAACAAATCATAGCAAAGAAACTCTATTTAGTCAGCATATGATGGATAAGGATTCAATATCTCAAGTATATATTAATAATAGTATGGCCAAAAAGCTTTCAATAATTGACAAAGAAGTAGTAAAACTAAAATCGGAAACGGGATTTATAGAGGTACAAGTAAATATTGATGAATCCATTGGCAATAATATTGCTATGATGTATGTAGGCTGGTGGGAGAAACATGGTAATCCTAATTTTATAACAGTGTCTGGAATTTCTGATATTGGTGGACAAGTAACATATAATGATACTTTTATAGAAATAGAAAAAATTTAATTATTATATAATATTACTTAAAATCTAAAAATAGATATATAGATAGAGAGGTGATATTATATGAAATTTAAGAATTTAGTATGGACAATATCAAAAGATGATATAAAAAGCATATGTAAAGTACTTGATAAAGTTATCATAAATAATGTTGAAATTAATGATAAGATAGAAATTATTGGGTCATACAAGGTAGTAGGATTAAATGTTGATTTTGAAGCTATCTTAACATTATTACCAGTTAATAATAATATAGTTTATATAAAAATCGTGTCCTTTAAATTAGCCAAAAAGGATATGAGCAATCCTTTAGTAAAAAAATCAATGAATCTTATTATAAATTCTATTACTTCTATTGATGGAATAACATATGATAGCAGTATATTTAAAGTTGAATTAGAAAAGTTATTAAATAACATCTGTAATGAAAGTAATAAAATTCACATAAATACTTTATATGTTGAAAGTATAAAATTAATAAATAACGAAATTAGTTTAAACTTAAATTTAGCAGATATAACATTATTAGATTTAAAATAAATTGATGTCTAATAAAAATAAACCTTTATTTTAATAAAAAATATGATATAGTATATATAGTAACAATATAGGTTGGAACACTATATTGGAACATTTCGTTTCAATGCTATTGATTATTAATTAAAAGTTAATTAAGAAAATGTGCTATCCTTCTTTCTTGGGGTAGCACATTTTCTTTATACACTTATTAAATAGCAACCATACTATTTTTTCTTTTCTTATTATTTTGTTTTATGCCATAAACGTAAGTATTATAGTTATTACATTTTAGAGAGTAATTATTATCTGCTTTAAAACGTTCTGCCATAATTCCTTCTATTGTTCTTTTTAAATACTGCTCAATCCCATTATCAAAATAGCTTTCTATATCATAATATGAAACATTAAAACTAGATAAATTTAAGTTTAAATTTAGACTATTTTCCCTAAATGTATAAATAAGATTATGAAAAGTAGTAAATATAATTGAAAATTTAGGGATAATAATTTTTAAAGTATATATATTTGTACTTTTCTTATAAATTTTATAAATAGGATTTATGTCACAATAAGTCACTTTAATTGGATTTTGTATATTTTGCTTTATAATCATTCCATCTGGATCAATATATTTAACATCATCTTTAAAATCAATCCATACTTCATAATTTTTGTTTATATTTCGTATAAAGTTAATTACGTTACTTTGTAAAGATGTATATGCAATACTTTCCATAAAATCACCCCTTAATACTTCTTAATATAATATTTATTAAGTTAAATGAAATTTATGATAGAAAAAGTTATTTTATATAAAAATATTAATCATAATGAGCGATTTATGTAAAAGGTTTTATCTTTATTTAAATGGTATAAAATGGTAATATATAATTATATTATTATTTCTTTCAAAGTTATATTGAGTTATATATGTATATTAAAGCTTATGTAAACGTATATATTATTTGATGTACCATTACAACCAATTTAAATCTATAAGGAGGACAAAATGAATTTCAATGTTATAGGGGAAAGTGTAAATAGGTCAGATGCCATAGCAAAAGTAACTGGTAAAGCAAGGTACTCAGAAGATTATTCTGAAAGTGATATGTTAGTCGGAAAAGTTTTAAGATCCCAGTATGCTCATGCAATTATAAAAAATATTGACGTATCAAAGGCAAAAGCATTAGATGGTGTAAAAGCTGTAATTACGCATAAAGATTTATCTAAAATTAAATTTGCAACTGCTGGTCATCCTTGGTCATTAGACCCATCACATAGAGATGTTGAAGATAGACTGATTTTAACTGATAAAGCTCGTTTTGTTGGAGATGCCATTGCTGCTGTAGTAGCTGAAGATGAACTTATTGCTCAGAAAGCATTAGAGTTAATAAAAGTAGAATATGATGTTTTGCCTGCTGTTTTTAATGCAAAAGAATCAATACAGCCTGGGGCCCCTATTATCCATGAAGAAAAACCAGATAATATAATTAGTTCTTTTGGTGCTAATATTGGAGATATAGATGAAGAGATTAAAAATGCAGATTATATATTTACTGGTGAATATGAAACAAGTGCTGTTCAACATTGTCATATGGAAAATCAAAGTGCTTATGCATATAAAGATAGTTCAGATCGTATAGTAATTGTTACGTCTACGCAAATACCTCATATCGTTAGGAGAATAGTTGCTCAAGCTTTAGGTTTACCATGGGGAAAAGTTAGAGTTATAAAGCCATATATAGGTGGAGGTTTTGGTAATAAGCAAGATGTTACTATTGAACCTTTAACTGCAGCTATGTCATTAGCTGTAAATGGTGAACCAGTTAGACTTACTCTAACACGTGAAGAGGTTTTTGTTGATACACGAACAAGACATGCAATGTTATTTAATATAAAGACTGCTGTATCTAAAGATGGATATTTAAAAGGTATTTATATGAGTAATCTAGTAAATAATGGTGCATATGCATCTCATGGTCATTCCATAGCAATGAGCGCTGCTAGCAAGTTTAGACCATTATATAATTTTTCAGCTATAAAGGTAGAGCCAAAGACTATATATACAAATTTACCAGTCGCAGGTGCAATGAGAGGTTATGGAATTCCTCAAATCTGTTTTGCCTTAGAAAGTCATTTAGATGATATTGCTAAAAGTTTAAATATAGATCCAATTGAATTTAGAGAAAATAATTTTATAAATATAGGACATACTGATAAGCTTTCTAATCTAGTTGTACGTTCTTTTGGATTAAAAGAATGCGTTAAAAAGGGTAAAGAGCTAATAAATTGGAATGAGAAAAAGGAAAAATATAAAAATCAAAGTTCAGATAAACGTAGAGGCCTTGGAATGGCGTGCTTTAGCTATTTCTCAGGAACTCATCCAGTTGCTTTAGAACTTGCAGGGGCAAGAATAGTAATGAATCAAGATGGTTCATGTCAGTTGCAAGTTGGTGCCACAGAAATTGGACAAGGTAGTGATACTGTATTTAGTCAAATGGCAGCAGAGATTATAGGAATACCTTTTGATATGATTCATATAGTCTCTATGCAAGATACTGATATTACACCATATGATTCAGGTGCATATGCTTCTAGACAAACTTTTGTTACAGGAGCTGCTGTTAAAAAAGCTGCTACGGAAGTTAGAAATAAAGTACTAAAAATAGCATCTAAGAAAACAGGTCTATCAGCAGATGAACTAGATATTATAAATGGAGATATAATCGAGAAAAGGTTAAACGGATTTATCTGTACAATTGAGGATATCTCAATGGAAGCCTTTTATAACAGAATAGATGCAGAGCCGATCACAAGTGATGTTTCAGAAAATGTTAGAATGAATGCTATAGCTTATGGTGTAACTTTTGCTGAAGTAGAAGTAGATATAATTACAGGTAAAATTGAAGTTTTAGAAATTTATAATGTTCATGATTCAGGTACTATAATTAACCCTAAACTTGCTGAAGGTCAAGTTCAAGGTGGAGTTAGTATGGCACTAGGATATGCTTTATCAGAAAAAATGATTTTTGATAATAAAACCGGAAAATTATTGAATAATAATTTGCTAGATTATAAATTACAAACAATTTTAGATACACCTAATATTGGGGTTGCATTTGTAGAAACTTATGACCCTGGAGCAAGTTTTGGGCAAAAATCATTAGGAGAAAATCCAGCTATTTCGCCTGCTCCTGCTATAAGAAATGCTGTTTTGGATGCAACAGGAGTAGCATTTAATAAACTACCTATGAATCCACAAGCAGTTTATGAGAAATTCAAAGAAGAGGGATTAATATAGAAAGGAGCTGTAACAATGTTTGATATTAAGAATATTTATGAGCCTAAAAATATAAAAGAGCTATTAGATTTAATGGATACTTGTTCAAATCCTACTATAATAGCTGGAGGCACTGATGTGTTAATAAAACTAAGACATGGTAGTCTCAAAGAAGCAGAGCTAATAAGTATTAGGAGTCTAGAAGAATTTAACGAAATTAAGCTTTTAGACGATGAAACAATCTCTATTGGGGCTTTAGCATCTTTTTCAAAAATCTTCAGAAATGAGATTATAAATAATACTATACCTATTTTAGCAGAAGGATCAGTTTCCATGGGTGGGCCTCAAATTAGAAATATGGCTACTATAGGTGGTAACATTTGTAATGGAGCAGTATCAGCAGACAGTGTGCCTAGCTTGTTTGCTTTAAATGCACACTTAAAGCTAATTAATAGTAATGGAGAAAGAATTGTTCCAATAACTGATTTTTATTTAGGACCTGGTAAGGTTAAGCTTGAAAAAAATGAAGTTTTAACAAACATACTTATAAATAAAGAAGATTATTTAAATAAGAAAGGTTGTTATATTAAATTTTCTAATAGAAAAGCAATGGATATATCTATGCTAGGAGTAGCTGTTGTATGTGAATTTGACCATAACAAATTTGAGGATCTTAGAATAGCATTAGGAGTTGCTGCTCCGACACCTATAAGGTGTTATGAAACTGAAAACTTTGCAAAAGGTAAAATACTAACTCCAGAAATGCTAAATCAAATTGGAGAATTAGCAGTTTCTGCATCAAAACCAAGAGATTCTTGGAGAGGATCTAAAGAATTTAGACAGCATTTAATAGCTAATCTTACAAAGCGTGCTATAGATAAATTATATAGAAACTAGGAGGGAATATTATGAAGAATAATTTAACTAAAAGGATATCTATTAATGTCAATAATAAAGAGTGCTCAATTGAAGTTGATATAAGAGAATCTTTATTAGAAGTTTTAAGAAACAAACTACAATTGACAGGTGTAAAACAAGGATGTTCTGTTGGTGAATGTGGAGCATGTACTGTGTTAATAGATAATGTCCCTACTGATAGTTGCATTTATTTAGCTATATGGGCAGATGGTAAAAAAATAACAACTATTGAGGGAATAGCTAAGAACGGAAAATTAAGCAAGGTGCAAAAGGCTTATATTGATGAGGGGGCAGTACAATGTGGTTTTTGTACACCTGGATTAGTTCTCACTACAACAGCCTTAGTTAATAGTAATAAAACTTATACTGATGATGAAATTAAACGAGAAATTTCTGGTCATTTATGTAGGTGCACTGGATATCAAAAGATATTTCAGGCAACAAAAAAATCTTTAGAGAGAAATTAATATAATTAGGGGGTAAAAATTTAAATGGGAGATAAAATGACACCAATTCCTTTTGAAAAATTATTAAATTGGGTATTGGATGAATATAAATTAAAAGGTACTATATTTGGAATAAGTAAAGAAAAATTTTATAAAAATGTTTCAAAGTCATCTATAAATATTTTAGGAGAAAATATATCAACTTGTATGGGACCGGCAGCAGGGCCACATTCGCAATTGACACAAAATATAGTAGCAGCATATTTAGCTGGTAGTAGATTCATAGAATTAAAGACAGTTCAAATTTTAGATGGTGATGATTTACCAGTTTCAAAACCTTGTATCTACGCTCAAGATGAATGCTACAATGTAGAATGGTCAACAGAGCTTACAGTTCCCAATGCATATGATGAATACGTAAAAGCTTGGTTTTTACTGCATGTATTAATGAAAGAATTAAACTTAAGTGATAATAGAGATTTTATTTTTAATATGAGTGTAGGATATGACTTAGAAGGAATTAAATCTCCAAAAGTTAATAAATTTATTGACGAAATGATAAATGCCTCTTCAACTTCTATATGGAATGAATGTAAAAAAGCTATTAATGATAATTTAGATAAGTTTTCAAGTTTCAATATTGATGATTTAAATAGTATATCTAATAAAATTTGTAGCTCTATCACGTTATCAACTTTACATGGATGCCCTCCAGAAGAAATAGAGAGAATATCAAACTATTTATTAACTGAGAAAAAGTTAAACACTTTTATAAAGATGAATCCAACTCTTTTAGGAGAAAAATTTGTTAGAAATACCTTTGATAGTATGGGATATAAATATATTACCCTAAATTCTCATCATTTTAAAAATGACCTACAGTTTGATGATGCTGTTAGTATGCTTTCTAGGTTAAAGAAAGTTGCTAAGAGCTTGAACTTAGAAATTGGAGTAAAATTAACCAATACTTTACCTACTAAGATAACTAATAATGAATTGCCAGGTGAAGAAATGTATATGTCAGGTAGATCATTATTCCCACTTTCTATAACATTAGCCTATAAGCTTGCTAAAGAATTCAACGGTGATTTGAAAATATCTTATTCCGGCGGAGCAGATTTCTTTAATATTATAGACATATATTCAACTGGAATATCTCCAATAACTTTTGCTACAACCCTATTAAAACCAGGTGGATATGAAAGAATTCATCAACTTGCAAAAAATACTGAAGCAATTAACTCTAAAATAGAAAAGAAAATTAATTTAGATCTATTAGAAAAGCTATCAATTAATGTATTAAATGACAAGCATTATAAAAAGGGGTGGAGAGAAGCTACAAATAGAAAAATTAAATCTAACCTACCTTTATTTGATTGTGCAACAGCCCCTTGTAATAAAGGATGTCCAATAAATCAACAAATACCTCAGTATGTTTCATTAGTAGGAGAAAGGAAGTATGGCGAAGCTTTTGAAGTTATTGTTAATGATAATGTTTCACCAGCAATAACATCAACTATTTGTAATCATAATTGTCAATCTAAGTGTACAAGATTGGATTATGATAAATCTGTCTCTATTAGAAATATGAAAAATATCGCTGTTATAAATGCTCAAGAAGAGTATATAAGCAGACTAGAACCTACTACAATTAAAACTAATAAGAAAGTGGCTATTATAGGTGCTGGTGTAGCTGGACTTGCTACTGCTGCATACTTGAGAAGAAATGGTGTTAATGTAACAGTCTTTGAAAAACGAGATAAACCTTATGGTGTTATCCAATACGTTATACCTGAGTTTAGAATAGAACAATCTATTATTGAGAAAGACTTCAATTTAATTAAAAATTATGGAGTTAACTTTAATTTTGGTTCAAAGGATGATTTTATTATAGAGGAATTAAAAAAAGAATATGATTATGTAGTTTTGGCTATTGGTGCTTGGAAGCCTTTAAAAGTAGATATTGTTGATAATGATAATAAAACAATAAATGCCCTAGAATTTCTAGAAGATTTTAAACATAACAGTGAGGTTATTAATTTGGGAAAGAATATTTGTATAATTGGTGGAGGAGATGTAGCAATGGATGCTGCAAGAGCTGCCAAAAGATTAAATGGAGTAGAAAATGTTACTGTTATATATAGAAGAACAAAAGATCTTATGCCTGCAAGTAAAGAAGAAATAGAATTACTAATTGAAGATGGGATAATAATAAAAGAGTTACTTTCTCCAAAAGAAGTGAAGGATGGTAAGCTAATATGTATAGAGATGAAATTAGGTGATAAAGATTCATCTGGTAGAAGAAGACCGATAGAAACTACTAATACTATAGAACTTGATGCTGATACTGTAATACAAGCTGTAGGTGATACAACTGATACAACACTATTAGAAAAAAATAATATAGCTATGAATAGTAAGGGATACCCTATTACTAATGAGAACTATGAAACTTCAATAAAGAATGTTTATGTTGTAGGTGATATGAAAGCTGGCCCAGCAACAATTGTTCAAGCTATGGCTGATGGAAAACTAGTTGCAAAAGATATACTTAAAAGAGAAAGTATTTCTAAAGATTTCAAAGAAAAAGTAATTCAAGTTTGTGAAAATGAATTATATTTAAAAAAGGGTATTCTTAGTAGCCCTAAATTAAATGAAGATGAATCAAGTAGATGTCTTTCTTGTAATAATATTTGCGAACTTTGTGTAGATGTATGTCCAAATAGAGCAAATGTATTAATTAAGACTAACAGTGATAATATGAATTCACACCAAATTCTTCATGTTGATGGTATGTGTAATGAGTGTGGAAATTGTGGTGTATTCTGTCCTCATAATGGTAATCCATACAAAGATAAGTTTACTATTTTCTGGAGTGAAATAGATTTTAATAACAGTGAAAATAAAGGCTTTTTACTATTAGATACGACTAATAATATATTTAAAGTAAGAAGAGAAGATAATTCAGTTGTAACTTATAAATTAGGAGAAGAAAATAAAGTTTCAGATCAATTTGAAGAAATGATTAAAGCATGTATTTACAATTATAACTATTTAATTTAATTGACTAAGGTGGAGACTACAATATTTATTTATCTCCACCTTTTTACTTATAGATATAAGTGTTCTAATTTTTATATTAAAGAATTTAGGTGATAATAATGTCAAATTTATATTGTATTAAGGGAGATATTTTATATACTAAAGATTTTGGTAGCTTCGAAACTATTGAATCGGGATATATTCTAATTGAAGATAGTAAAGTAAAAGGTGTTTATAAGAATTTACCTGAAAAATTCTTAAAAGTAAAAGTGACCGATTATAAAAATTCGTTAATAATACCTGGCTTGGTAGACTTACATTTGCATGCTCCTCAGTTTCCTAATATAGGACTAGGGTTAGATAAGGAACTAATACCTTGGTTAGAGACCTATACTTTTCCAGAGGAAAGTAAATATGATGATATTGAATACTCTAAAAAAGTATATTCAAAATTAATTAAAGAGATATGGAAATACGGAACTACTAGGTGTTGTGTCTTTGCTACTATTCATAAGGAGAGTTGTAAATTATTAATAGAGTTGTTTAACACTTCAGGTCTAGGTGCTTATGTTGGGAAAGTAAACATGGACTATGATAGCCCTATAAATTTATTAGAAGATACAGATAACTCGATAAATGATACTGAAGAGCTGCTTAAAGAGTATAGAGATAAATTTCCTTTAGTAAAACCAATAATTACTCCGAGATTTGTTCCTTCATGTAGTGATAAATTATTAAAATCCTTAGGTGAATTAGCTATAAAATATAATGTACCTGTCCAATCTCATCTTTCAGAAAATAGGGGTGAGATTAAGATGGTTGCTGATAGATACCCTAACGAGCCTAATTATGCAAGTGTGTATAACTCTTCTAATCTTCTAGGGCAAACCAAAACCATCATGGCCCATTGCATTCATTTAAGTGATGAAGAGATAACATTATTATCTAATAAGAATGTATATGTTGCTCATTGTCCGACCTCCAATGTTAATCTATCTAGTGGGATAGCTGCAATAAGAAAACTTATAAATAATGGAGTTAAAGTAGGTTTAGCTACAGATATTTCAGGAGGTCATACTTTATCATTAATTGAAGTTATGGCTTATACTATGCAGATGTCTAATTTAAAATGGATAGAGTCTAACTATCAAGATGCACCCTTAACTACTGCTGAAATGTTTTATTTAGCTACAAAAGGTGGAGGAAATTTCTTTGGAAGTGTAGGAAGTTTTGAAGAAGGCTATGATTTTGATGCTCTTGTAATAGATGATAGTAAAGAAGAGCCTTTTAACTATTTATCATTAGAAGAAAGGCTTCAAAAGTTCATATATAGTGGAGACTATAAAAAAATAAAAGCTAGATATATAAATGGAAATATTGTTAATGAACCAAATTTATAATTTAGGAGGTTGCTAAATGGAGTTAAAAGATATAGTAAAGCCTTCTACTATAGAAGAGGCCTTAAGGTTAAAAAAATCTTTAACTACTAGCTTATTCTTAGCTGGTGGAACAGATTTAACATTAAATATCAAAAAAAATGAAATTACTACTAAATACTTAATAGATTTAAATGTTGTAGATGATTTAAAAATAATTAGTGAAAATGAGTTATATATAGAAATTGGATCTATGGTTACTTTTTCTGAGCTTAGAGAAAATTTAATAATAAGAAAATATCTTAATTCACTTGTAAATTGTGCAGAAACAATGGGTTCACCTCAAATTAGAAATATGGCTACAATAGGAGGAAATATAATTAATGCTGGTCCAGCAGCGGATGGAATTCCTTGTATTATGGCTTTGGATGGAATTTTAACCTTTAAATCTTTAGATAAAGTTCGTAATATAACTTGCGTAGATTATTTTAAAAATTACTCAGCTGAAAGAATTAAAGCAAATGAATTGCTTACCAAAATATTAATCCCTAAAAAGAGTATTTTAAGTGGGTTTTATAAGCTTGGAAAAAGAAATTCATTAGCAATTGCAAGATTAAGTACATCAATAGTTTTAAATATAGAAAATGATATTATAAAAGACATCTCAATATCATTAGGTGCAGTTGGCAGATATCCTTTTAGAGTTGAAAAAACAGAAAATTTAGCAAAAGGCAAAAATATTAGCTGGTTATTTGATAATGAGATTTTGACTTTGCTAGAAAATGAAGTTGTAGAAAGTATAAAAGGAAGAAAAACTATGAATTTTAAAAAAGAAGCTATTAAAGGAGTTTATAAAAATGCTCTGAAAATGACATTGACTCTGGAGAAAAATGAGAGGATGATTTAAAGATATGAATGTAAGTATGACCATAAATGGAGAAAAATACTTAAAAGATATTGATCCATCTTTAAGGCTAATAGATTTCTTAAGAGATGAATTAAAATTAAAAGGCACAAAAGAAGGTTGCGGAGAAGGCGAATGTGGAGCTTGTACAGTAATCTTAGATGGTAAAATAGTAAACTCCTGTTTAGTCATGGCTGGTTCAGCAAATAATTGTAATATTATAACTATAGAAGGCGTAAATC
Source organism: Clostridium hominis (assembly GCF_014287825.1). Classification (NCBI taxonomy): domain Bacteria; kingdom Bacillati; phylum Bacillota; class Clostridia; order Eubacteriales; family Clostridiaceae; genus Clostridium; species Clostridium hominis. The sequence continues at coordinate 5,008 of NZ_JACOOO010000014.1, read as the reverse complement.
AAGATGGACTAGATATAATACAAAAAGCTTTTATAGATATTGGAGCAGTTCAATGTGGATATTGTATACCAGGAATGGTTTTAAGTGCAAAGTGTTTATTAGATAAGAATTTATTTTCATCAGAAACTGAAATAAGAGAGGGTATTTCTGGCAACCTATGTAGATGTACAGGCTATGAAAAAATTATTGAAGGTATAAAACTAGCTCAAAAAAGATTAATAGATTCTAGGGGGTGATCCTTTGAAATCAGTAGGTGAGTCAATAATTAGATCAGATTCTTTAGAGAAGGTCTTGGGAAAAGCTATTTATCCTGATGATATTGAATTTGATGATATGCTATATGCAGGTGTTAAAAGAAGTTCTATAGCCTATGGAAAAATATTAAGTATTAATATAGATGAAGTAAGGAGAATGAATGATATTGTTGAAGTAATAGATTATTCTATGTTACCTTCGGCTAATAGTCATGGTGTTATATTTAAAGATATTCCTACATTAGTTAAAGATGTAGTTAAGCGAGTAGGAGATTGTATAGTCTTAGTTGTTGCTAAAACTAAGAAGGCTCTAAAGAATGCACTAGATAACGTTAAAATTGAATATGAAGTATACAAAGGCTCCTTCTCAATAGAAGATTCATTAAAAGAAGATGCACCTATTATAGGAGATGGTTCTAATATCCTATATGATATAAAAATAAAAAAGGGTAATATGGAAGAGGGGTTTAGTAAAAGTAAATTTATAGAAGAAAATTGGTATAATACTCAAATGACAGAACATGCATTTTTGCAGCCTGAATGCGCAGTAGCTAACTTTTGCGAGGATGGAACTATCGACATTTATGTTGCTACTCAATACCCTCATTATGATAGGAAAGAGGTCTCTAGGGCTTTAGGGTTAAATGAAGAGAGTGTAAGAGTTCATAATGCTGTAATTGGTGGAGCTTTTGGTGGAAGGGAAGATATTAACCCCCAATGTCATGCAGCAATTGCATCATATATTACTAAAAAACCTGTAAAGGTACTTTATTCAAGAGATGAATCTACAATATCTCATTGTAAGCGACATCCAATGAAGATGTATTATAAAACAGCAGTAGATCAAAATGGAAAGTTATGTGCATTAAAAGCTATAATTTATGGAGATACTGGAGCTTATGCATCTTGGGGTATGAATGTTTTGAGAAAAGCTGCAGTTCATGCAACAGGTCCTTACGAAATTCCTAATGTTGATATAAGAGCTATGGCTATATATACTAATAATCCTTTTTGTGGAGCTATGAGAGGATTTGGGGCTGCTCAAGTACCTTTTGCTATGGAATCACAAATGGATATTTTAGCTAAAAAGCTTAATATGAATCCTTTGAAATTTAGATATATTAACTCATTTGATTTAGGAAGTACAACTGCTACTGGACAAATTCTAAAAAGTAGTGTTGGAATCAAAAAGTGTATAGAAAAAATGGCTACAGTTGATAAAATTGATCTTTCATAAGGAGGTAACGTTATGAGAAGAAAAGGTACTGGATATGCAACTGTTTTTTATGGCACTGGTTATGGTAATGGTTTTCCTGATGAATCTAGGGCTACTATTGAGTTGAGTGAAAATGGAATTGTTACAGTATATGTTGAAGTATCTGATGTTGGTTCTGGTGGTTATAGTATAATGAAGCAAATAGCAGAAGAAACATTAAATATTGAAAATGATTGTTTGATACTTAAAAACACAAATACTTCATATATGAAGGATTCAGGTACTGCAGCAGCTAGTAGACAAACATATAATACTGGAAACGCTGTTTTAAATGGATGTAAAAATTTGTTAGATAATATTTCAAAAGTGTTCCAATTATCCAATAGTAAGGTATTGAATAAAGACTCCCTAAAAAAAATATATAATGAATTAATAAAAAACAATATTGAAGCTATAGCTGATGGATACTTTAAAGCTACCACATCACAGGTTGATCTTGAAACTGGCCAAGGCGATCCTTATTGGCCATATAGCTTTGGTCTACAGAAGGCTATAGTAGAGGTAGATGATGAGACAGGTAAAGTAGATATAATTGAATTAGTTGCTATAAATGATGCAGGTAAAATTGTTAATCCGGTTTTAGCTGAAGGGCAAGCTATTGGTGGATGCTCTATGGGAATAGGTTATGCATTGATGGAAGAAATTGAATTGAGTGAAGGAAAAATAAAGAATACTAACTTTTCAGATTATATAATTCCAACAAGTAAGGATATGCCCAAAGTTAAAAGTATATTTGTTGAAGAAGAGGAGCGAAGTGGCCCTTATGGAGCTAAAGGTCTAGGGGAAACTGTAATGCTAGCTACTGCACCAGCTATAATTAATGCTATATATGATGCGATAAATGTTAGAATTTACGATTTGCCAGCCACACCTGATAAAGTACTATTAGAAATAAATAAAAATAGATAAATAAATTGATATGCTTTATTTATATTTTAACTAACTTCAGTTTTATATAAAGGGCATATCAATTTTATTTTTTTACTTATAGCATATACGAAAAGTCAATTTTTGTTGTTGCTTCCTTTAGTTTTTTCATACTTACTCCTAAATATCGCATTGTTGTTTTTATATCTGAATGATTTAAGGCATGTCTAACCAATTCGATATCATGTCCAGATTCTTCATAAAGGGTATGAGCAAATAATTTTCTAAATGAATGTGTTCCAATATTTTTATATCCAAGATAATCAGTTATTATTTTTAATTGTTGTTGCATATTCCTTACTTTATTAGGATATATATAATCGTCTCCATCTAATTTATTTTCAACTACGTATTCTAAAAATTTATTATACATATTTTCTCCTAACTCTCTGTTTTGCCATTTACCTGTTTTTATTTCTTTTATAGAGAACTTACTTCTGTTGAAGTCTTCTACTTTTAAATTAACTATATCAGAAGCTCTAAAACCTAAAGTTGCTTGAAGAGCTAATGCAAATGCTAAGGATGGGTTAGGTCTAAATCTTTTTCTCCTCCCTGTGTTTTTCTCTCCATAAATAAATCCACTTTTACATAATTTAATTATTTCTTCATACTCATCTATTTCTAATGGGCGAGTAGCTCTATAATTTTTCTTTTTGCTAACCTTAGTTCCTCCATCTGTTTTAATATTGTCAAAAACGGATCCTATATTGCTATCGTTTTTTGCTCCCTCTGTTTTTAATGAATTCTCTGTTTTTTTTAAGGTTAACTCTTCACTTTCTTCTAATGCTTTCATTTTTTTATAAAATTCATAGAATTTCATCATCTCTATCATTTCATCATTCATTTTATTTTAAAAATTCCTTTCTTCTAGAAATCTAAATTTAAACTGCGCTTTTTATTTTCAAAAACTGCGTATTTCACATTTTGCTAATTTAATTATATCTATAAATCATTGATTTATCAAGGGTTTTCATAAAAACTGCGCATATTCAGGAATATGCGCAGTTTTTAATAAATATAAATGTATTATTTTTGTTCATTTTTATAGAAATTCTCCTTCAGATATGCTACAATTAATTAACCAAAGTTAACTAAGTTAACTTTGGTTAACTTAGTTAACTGCAGATAGGAGAATAAAAAATGATTGAAATTAATGAAAAGAAAGAAAACATAGTTGATAATGATGAAAATATCAAAATGTTAGAAACAGAAAAGGAATTAAATCAAAGCAAAATAGATGGAGCAATACCAAATGAAAAACTTGAAACGAAAGGTTTAAAGTTAAAAAAAGCTACTAAAGATAGATTAAATAGCTTACAAAGCAAATTTGGTGATGCTGAAACATTAATATCCACACTATTGAATCAATATGAATTAATAAAAATTCAAAACGATAGTAAATTTGCTGATAGGAAAGCTGAAATTGATAAATTTAATTATTTATTAGATTCAATCAGAAATAGCTACTTATCGTCACTTGATATGGCTAATTTTATTGAAGAAAAGTATAACGAGAAATTCCAAAATGAAATTAAAGTGAGAGAGAATTTAATCGCTTCATTACAGGAAGATAATAGTACCCTTAAAGAGAAATTAAAAAATATTGAGGAAGAATTATTTGTAAAAAATTCTGAATTAAAAGAAGCGAAGGATAACTTTTCTAAGGTGAATGATTTATTAAGTACTTTCGAAACTGATACAAAGGAAAAAACATTACAAATTCAAAATCTACAAAAGCATATAACTTCTCTAACTGACATAGTTGAGCAAAATAAGGAATTTAAAGAAAAATATGATACGATGCAATCTGTTGTAGATAACCTACAAAAACGTATAACTAACTATCAAGTATTAGAAAATGAAAACTTAAAATTGAATAAAGAATTAGAAATAACAAAAAACGAGATAGATATTTTAAAAAGCGATTTAAGAGCTGAAAGAGAGTATTCAAATAGTTTAAATGAAAAAATGCATAACTTAATACTGATGAATTCAAACGAGAGCTCTCGCTTGAAGGACCAATATTTAGAAGATAAAAAGTCTATAGAAACAGAAAAGAATAATATAATAGAAGAAAACCTAAGGGTCATTACATCCTTAAAAGATGAAATATATAATTTAAAGTTAGATATATTGAAAAGTAAGAAATAATAAAAATAACCTATAATGATTAAATCATTATAGGTTATTTTTTCATAATTGATGATAATCTAATCTCACCATTTTCTAACACTCTAACAAACCATCTATATTGACTATTTACATCTTTTTGAGAATCTATAGTAGGTTTGCAGTTTAATATAGGTGTATATAAATAATATTTATCATTATTTTTTCTGAGTATTTGTATAGAACCTTCGTAGTTAGTAAATAAATTAAATAAAGAATCTAAAAGAACTACTATATTATTAGTAGTAATTAAGTATTCACATATAAATTCTTCTTTTGTTTTCACATTCTGTATTACAATAAGTAACTCGCTTTCTTTTTCTAATTCGATTGCATTTTGTTCAAATATAAGAGTGTTATTTTTTAATATAAGTTTATCTAA
>NZ_JACOOO010000023.1:0-22067 GCF_014287825.1 Clostridium hominis | reverse complement strand
TACGAGATATTATAAGATACTCTAAAATAAAGGTGGAAAACATTATTGAATGTAGTAGTGAATTAGAAGCTTACAACGGAATTAAACGTAGTAATGTAGATTTATTAATAATAGGTATTACTAATAGTAATAAAGATGGAATTATATTAGCTAAAAAGATTAAAAAACTTAGATTAAAAACAAATATAATAGCAATAAGTGAAAGAGATAACACTTCAGATATAATTGAATTACTAAGATGTGGTGTAAGAGAGTATTTTAGCAGCGAATTTGAAGATTATGAATTAATTACTACCATAAAGTCTTTAGAAGAAGAATATAAGGAAGAAGAAAATGAAATAGGTGATAAGGTACCTTTGCTTTATGAACAATTAAAGTATTTACTTTTACAAGATGATATAGATATTAATATAGCCAATAATCTTAATAGTGTTTTAAGTAAACATATTATAAATATAAGTTATAAAATAATATGCACTAATTATGAAATGAAAAGCAAAATAAATAATAATTGTTTACTTTTTCAAAACATAAAAGGTCATAATATAATTATGATTAAAGCCGATAAAGCACAAAATTTTATAGATAAAAATTTAAGTGCTTTAGATATTGGTGTAAGTAAAGAATATACAGACATAAAATTCTTAATTGATGCTTTAAGTGAAGGAATACAAGGTAGGGAAGAAAAATTTTTCATGCAATTATCAAAAAAAGATTTTGCTACGGAAAACATATCTATAGAAGAGAATGAACTTGAAAAATTTATACAGTTGATAGGTACTAGTAGATTGGATTCTAATTATAACTATCTAAAGAGATTAGTTATGGCTGTGAAGCGATGTGAAATATCACCACGTTCTTTTTTAGAATTGTCAAAAGAGATTTACAATAAAATTCATAATACCTATAGTGGAATAATTATAGATGAGCATATAAAAATAGAGGAATTAGAAAATCCGTTTGCTTATACTAATATTGATATATACTGTGAAACAATATACAAATTAATTTTACGAATAAACAATAATTTAATAAATAATTATGATTATTATAGAAATAGAATTAAAATTGAAAAGGCTGTTCAATACATTAATAAAAATTATAAGAAAAATATAAATATGACTTTTATATCTAATTATGTATCAATGAATTATACAATTTTTTCTTTAGATTTTAAAGAATATACAGGGAAGAATTTTGTGAATTATCTAAAGGAAGTAAGATTAAAAGAAGCTAAGAGATTATTAAATGAAACAGATATGAAGATAAATGAAATAAGCGAAGCTGTAGGTTATGATAATGATAAACATTTTATGAAGACATTTAAAAGTCTATATAGTGTTACTCCAAGTGAGTATCGTAAAAATGTTAAGGCCGGTAAATTTAATAAAAATACACTTGTAAATTTTTAATGAAATTATTTTGGTAAAAAAACAACACCAAAGGTAAAAAAATATACACTTATTTTGTAAAGGATAACATCTATAATTAATTATATAGAGGTTATCCTTTTTATTAATAAATAAGTGAGGGGAAATAATGAAAAAGAAATTGTTAGCAGGTTTATTAGCTAGCTTAATGACAGTATCCTTTTTAGTTGGATGCGGCTCTAACAATACTGAAAATGTAACAGATGATAACACTCAAAAGACAGAAGAATCTGAAAAAACAGAGGAAACTACTAATGAAGAGGAGACTACTGTTGCAAATTCAACACCAAGAAATGAAACACTATATTTTAATGGACAACAATGGGGAACTATAAACAATTGGAACCCTATGAGTGCTAACTCAAATAATGCAATGGCAATACAACAGGTTGATTCTGCTAGAGTTTTAATTTATGAGACATTATTCTTATATAATATGCTTGACGGATCATTACAGCCTTTACTTGGAGAATCTTACGAATGGAATGCTGACCAAAGTCAATTAACAATTAAGCTTAATCCAGCTGCTAAGTGGAGTGATGGAACAAAAGTAACTGCTGAAGACGTAGTTTACACATTTGATACTCATGTAAAATACGGTTCAACTACAGGCAATGACTATTCAGCATATATTGAAAAAGTAGAAGCAAAAGATGACACAACAGTTGTATTTAATTCGAAATTAGATGATGCTGGAGTTCCTATTAATCCATTAAAAGTGATAGAATATCTTCCTAAAGTATATGTTATGCAAAAAGCTTATTTACAAACTGTAGAAGCTAGAAATAATAATGAAGCTGATAAAGTTAAAGAAGATGTTATGGATGACTTAGTTGCTTCAGGTCCATATAAACCTTATTATGATGATGACCAAAAAGTTGTATTTATAAGAGATGACAACTATTGGGGAACAAGTTTATGGGGTAGTTTACCAGCACCTAAGTATATAGCACATACAATATTTGCAGATAATGCAGCTGGGGATATTGCTTTTGCTAATGGTGAAGTAGATGTATCTCAACAATTTGTTTCTGAAATATGGAAGATGTGGGAAGGTGGAAAACCTATTTCTACCTATATAGATGATGCACCTTATTATGTTTGTGCTACAATGCCAACAGCTTTCTTTAATGTTGAAAGAAGAGGTCTAGATAAAGCTGAAGTTCGTAAGGCTATTGCTATGGCTGTAGATTTTGATCAAATAATTTCAACTGCTATGTCAGGATATTCTCCAACATTTAAAGATGTACCTAGAAGCTTAATGAATCCAACTGCAGCAGAGCAAGCATTAGTAGATCAAGCTGCATTAAGTGATTTACAATTTACAGGTAAAGATATTGAAGGAGCTAACAAGCTACTTGATGAAGCAGGTGTAGTTGATACAGATGGTGATGGAATTCGTGAAATAGATGGTGAAAACTTATCATATAAAGCTGAATGTCCAGAGGGGTGGTCAGACTGGAATGCATCACTTGAAATAGTTGCAGCTGCTGGTAAAGAAATAGGTATAAATATAGAAACTTACTTCCCAGATGCAAATACTTTCTATGATGATATGACAACAGGAAATTTTGATATTTGTATGTGGAGTCCTCCAGGAGCATCAATATCTAACCCTTGGACTCGTTCAATGGCGTTACTTTCTAGCACATATAATGAACTAGAAGTAAACTGGAGTGGTAATTTTGGTGGATTTACAAGTGAAAAAGCTGATGAAATCCTTGCTAAGATACCTACAGAACAAGATCAAGCTAAGTTAAAAGAATATTATACTGAATTAAGTAAGATATATCTTGAAGAAGTTCCTTCATTTTCATTAATGTATAGACCTCAAGTATTTCATACTGTAAATGAAAGTGTATGGACTGGATTCCCACAACAAGATGACGGAAATAATATTCCACCATTAGATTGTACAGATGGGTATGGAGTTGCAGCATTATATCATCTTAAAAATATTGAATAGAAGATTGATTTTGTAATAGTCAGTTAAATATTAGAAATGACCATGTTTAAAGACTAATTAAGCATGGTCGTTTTTATAAAATAATATATAAATACTTCAATTTGGAGGTAATATATTGAAAGGATATAAAAAGTATTATACAAATAAAATAGCATGGTATATAGCAACTTTAATTATTGCTGTTGTTTTAAACTTTGTGTTACCTAGATTAATGCCAGGCGACCCTGTTTCAGCAATTGCAGCAAGATCTGTTGCAGGAATGACTGATTCTACAGCTATTCAAAAAGTATATGAAGATTATGCAGAAAAATTTAGTATAAATGAGCCTATGACAACACAATTTTTTAGCTTTGTTAAAAATGCAGCTAAAGGTGATTTTGGTGTTTCCTTTAGTCAATATCCTAGGACTGTTTCAGATATAATAGAATCCTCTGTATGGTGGACTGTGTGCCTTCAGCTTCCTGCAATTTTAGTAGGATGGATATTAGGAAATTTACTTGGAGCTGTTGCTGCTTACAGGAAAGGTATATTTGATAAAGGTATTTTACCATTGTTTTTATTTTTTAGTAACGTTCCTGCATTTGGTATGGCTATAGTACTTTTATTTGTTTTTGCGGTAAATTTAGGATGGTTTCCTACTAGTGGAGGATATGGATTTGAATTAATTCCAAATGTCAGTTTTACCTTCTTTAAATCTATTTTTTATCACTATCAATTACCATTTTGGTCTATTGTTTTAATTACTATAGGTGGGCAAGCAATAGGAATGCGTTCAATGTCAATTTACGAGCTTAATGCAGATTACGTTAAATATAGTAGGTTCTTAGGAATAAAAGATAGAAAAATTACTAAATACGTTTTTAGAAATGCAATGTTGCCGCAAATAACAGGGTTAGCTATGTCTATAGGTACTATGATAGGTGGAGCATTAGTAGCTGAAATAATTTTTAGTTATCCAGGACTAGGAACTACAATACTAAATGCCATTAAAGGACGAGATTATCCGTTAATTTCCGCCTGTACACTAATAATAACTATAATGGTTTTATTAGCAAATTTACTTGTAGAAATTTTATATGGTGTAATTGATCCACGTATAAAAGCATCGCAACAAGACTAAAGGAGGAGATATAGTATGAGAAGTAGATTAAAACAAGTTTTTCATGATAAAAAATTCTTGCTAGGATTTATTATATTTATTCTAATTTTATTGACAACTATAATATATCCATTACTTGTTACCTATAATCCTTTAGAGATGGTTGGGGGGTTATTTTATAAACCAGGTACTTATGTATCGATTACTGATGCAGTAGAATCAAAAAATTATCAATTAAATGTAGACACAAAAGGAGGTAGATTGGAAAGTAAGCTTTCTTTAGAAGATAGAGCTGAAATGGCTACTTGGCTTGAAAAGTTTGGTGGAATTTCTATAGACGAAATAGATGTAACCGACGCTGAAGCATTAGTGAAATTATGGAATAAACATTACGATTCTAAAAATCCACAAGAAGGACTAATATCAGCTAAAAAGAAGTATTATGTAAGATTGGATATTAAGATTGATGGTATTTTAGAGGAAAGTGAGCTTATCCTTGCAAAATTAGATGAAACTTCAGGGGAATTAGTTCAAGATTCTAAAGTTACTTCTACAGACTTTGTAAATATAAATGATATTGCTAATCAAAGAACTTTCGTTTTAGGAACAGATAATTTTGGACGTGATGTTTTAACTGAATTAGTACATGCTACAAGAACATCTTTAAAAATAGGATTAATAGCAGGCTTGATAGCAACTTTTATAGGGTTAATACTAGGTTTATTATCAGGATATGTAGGAGGATTATTAGATGATATAATAATGTTTATTACTAACTTGTTTACTGTAATTCCTTCTTTTATAATATTAATCCTTATATCATATAGTGTAGGACAAAGTGCTAGAGGTGTAACTGTGGTTGCTAGTATAATAGGTTTAACTTCTTGGACATGGACTACAAGATCTGTACGTTCACAAGTTATTTCACTTAGAAACAGAGATCATGTAAACTTATCTAAGTTATCTGGACATAGCCTATTTAGAATAATTTTAACAGATATATTACCTTATGTAGCTTCATATGTAGTTATGGCTTTAATTTTACAAATATCATCAGGTATTTTAGCTGAAGCACAGTTGTCTATGCTAGGATTAGGGCCTGCGACCACAAAAGTTACAACGCTAGGATTAATGATGAACTGGGCTATGCAATACAAAGCACCATTGTCTAATGCATGGTGGGCATTTTTACCGGTTATTCTTTCTATTGCATTAATTACATTTTCACTTAATTTGATGAATACAGGGTTAGATCAAGTATTTAATCCACAGCTTAGAGAGTAGGGGGAATATGTATGGGAAAAGTTATATTAGAAGTAGATAATTTAAAAACCAAATATATTACAAGATTTGGAGAAGATATATATGCAGTAGACGGTATATCATTAAAACTTGAAGAAGGAAAGTCACTTGGTATAGCTGGAGAATCAGGATGCGGAAAATCAACTTTAGCATTAAGCTTAATGGGATATTACTTTGCACCACTTCATTATCAAAGTGGAACTATTAATATAGAAGGAAAAAATATTTCTAGTATGAAACCAGATGATGTTCGAAGAAAAATATTAGGAAATGAAATAGCATATATACCTCAAGCAGCTATGAATGCATTAAATCCTACACAGAAAATAATAAGATTTATAGAAGATGTTATTAGAGCTCATGATCCAAAAGCTAAAAAAAGTGATATTTATGATTTAGCTAGAAAACGTTTTGAGATATTAGGATTACCAGAGAGCGTTCTTCAAAAGCATGCAGTAGAGCTTTCCGGTGGGATGAAACAAAGAACTGTAATTGCGATTTCTACAATTTTATCACCTAAAGTATTAATTGCAGATGAACCCTCATCAGCCTTAGATGTTACATCTCAAAAGATGGTAATAAAGATGTTAAAAGATTTGATGAATAAAGGGTTTATAAAATCTATGATATTCATAACTCATGAGCTCCCACTACTTTATAACGTAACTGATGATATTATGGTAATGTATGCGGGACAGAGTGTTGAATTCGGTAGAGCAAAAGAAATGGTATTTGATCCATTACACCCTTATTCAAAAGGGCTTATGGGTTCAATAATAGTTCCTGAAGAAGGTACTAAAAATAATAAGTTAATTGCTATTCCTGGAACACCTCCTAATTTAAAAAATCCACCTATAGGATGTAGATTTGCTGAAAGATGTAAGTATTCAAGACCAGAATGTATGATTCATAGTATATCAGAAAATAAGATGAAAAATGGACGTATGTATAGATGTTATATGAATGAATCTGAGTTAAGGGAGGTTTATAGTAATGAGTGATATAGAATCATTATGCTTAAGCGGTAAAGGTATTACTAAAATATTTGGTATAGGTGATAATAAAACTATTGCTGTAGACCATGTAGACTTTGAATTTCATGAAGGAGAAATTATATCTATAGTAGGAGAAAGTGGATCTGGAAAAACAACTTTTGCTAAAATGCTATTAGGATTAATAAGTGTAACTGAAGGAGAAATACTATTTCAAGGTAAACCTAGAGATATAAAAAGTCATAAAAATAGAAAAGAATATTGGAAGGGAATACAAGCAATATTTCAAGATCCATTTTCATCTTTTAATGTTTTTAATAAAGTAGACTCAGTCTTGTTAGATTGTATTAATATGCGAGGAGGAAGGAAGCTTCCTAAAGAAAAAAAATTTGAAATGATGACAGAAGCATGTAGTTTCGTTAATTTGAAATTTGAAGAGCTAACTAATAAATATCCCTTTGAACTTTCCGGTGGACAAATGCAACGTTTAATGATTGCAAGGATTTTTTTACTTAAACCTAAAATACTTTTAGCTGATGAACCTACATCAATGATAGATGCATGTTCGAGAGCTACAATTTTAGATATGCTTCTCAAATTAAGAGAAGAAACTAATATGACAATAATTTTTATTACTCATGATATTGGTCTAGCTTATTATGTGTCTGATACAGTTTATATAATGGAACATGGAAGATTTGTAGAATTAGGTGAAGCAAATGAGGTAATATTGAGACCAAAGGCTGATTATACAAAGAGATTAATTAGTGATGTTCCTAAAATTTATGAAGAATGGGACTTAAACACTATATAAGAATTGATAATCCTAAATGATAAATGAATGGTATTGTTCACATTGCTCACAATAGAAATGTTAGCTAAAGCTAAGAGAAATATGTCATTCTGACAGAGAAATATTCATCTTTGGAGGGAGAAAAATGCCTCGGCAAATATAAGATTCATTCCGTAGGCATGTGTTTCTCTGTGGATTTAGCCACATATTTCTCTTCTGATTGCTGAATATTTATCTATGACTTGGTCATATGTTTCTCTTTTGCATAAGCGAAATATTTCTCTTTGCGAGCGTAGCGAACAACTTATTTAAACTACATATATGTCTGAAAATTCGATATTACATTTTTCTATAGGATCCATACAGTTTGGGTTAATATTCTCTATGACAGGTTCATTTTCAATAATATGTATAGGTAGTGTAAATAGAAACTCAGAACCTCTTCCTTTACTACTGTTAACAGTTATATTTCCACCATGAAGTTTAACTAAGGATTCTACTATAGATAAGCCTATACCACTCCCTTCACATTTTCTTGTCATAGTATTATCTACCTGCATAAATCTCTCAAAAATAAGATCTATTTTATCTTCTGAGATACCAAGTCCATTATCTTTGACACTTACTAATATGTCATTTCTTAGAGTAGTTATTTTAACTTCTATCTTACCATCTTTTTCAACATATTTAACTGCATTTGATAAAAGATTAAGCATTATTCTTTCTACTTTTTCTGAATCACAAGATATAATTTTTTCTTCAACGTCTGTATCAAAAATAAGTTCTATTCCTTTATCCTCAATATATTGTACAACAGACATAGTTATATCTTCTATAACAGAAACAATATTGTGGTTTTTAGGATGAATTTCATAATAGCCTGTATCAATTTTTGTCATATCAATTATGTTATTTGCTAGTCTAAGTAATCTATAGGAGTTTTGTTTAATGGAATTTAAATAATTGTCTAAGTTAAAGTTATTATGTACCAGAATATTACCATTTCTTATGTTTTTATTTATAATTTGCAGGCTAGCTAAAATAATATTTAATGGTGTTTTAAATTCATGAGATATATTAGCGAAAAACTCATTTTTAATATTTTCTAAATGTAGAGCTTCTTCAATTATCTTATTTTGACTTTCTAACTTCTTTTCATCTGTAATGTCTTTTGCAGTGCATAGATATATATTATCTTCTTTAAAAGCTCTACAATTCCAAGATAACCATTTATATTCACCATTTTTACAAAGCATTCTACATGTAATGTTATAACTATCATAACTCTTAGATAGAATATTAACTATGTTATTAATATCATCAGGATGAATCAAATTTCTCCAATGATTTGAATTTAATTCTTCAAGTGTCCACCCTAATACTTTAGTATAACTATTACTTATTTTTTTATGTTTCCCATCTTTATATATTGTTGCTGTGATATCCACTGCAGTATTTAATAAAAATGATAACTCCTCTTCAATTTCTAATCTTTTTTTAAATTCAATTTTTAATTTTTCAGTAAGTAAATAATTATTTATTATAGCACCTAATTGTTTAGCAAATGTTGTTGAAAAAGAGTCATTTTTACTTGGGAAATCCACTTTGTTTTTGTAGCATACATGTAGAACTCCTAAAATATCTTTATTGAATTTTATTGGATAAACACCTATGTATTTAAATTTATCTTTATATAAATTCTTCACAAAATCATTATATTTCTCAATAGGTAATATACAATAGTCATTATAGTTAGCTAAAATACTTTGAAATTCCTCTTTATCTATCTGTATATAAGAATCAGTATTATGACTTGAATTAAAATTATTATTACTATAATATGGAACAAGATGTTCATTGTAATGAATAAAAAAGTTAAATTCACTACAAGCTAAGGTATTATTAATATTCCACTTAATTTTGTTTATTACTGTAAAATCATTAGCGATATTAGTACCTTGGTCAAGCAAACGTTGTAAAATTGTTAATTGGTCATAACTTCTACTTAAGCTACTTTCTATGAAGTTTGTAAGAGTTATGTCTTTAGATAAACCAATAATATACTTAATCTCTTTATTATCATCTAAAATTGGATGAACCCATCTACTCAAAACTATTTCTTTACCGGATTTTAAGATATATGTATCATCAAATACTCTAGCTTCTTTTGAATTTATAATTACATTTTCAGTAGATTGAATCCTTTTAACAGATTCTTTATCAAAGTAATCAATAGGGGATGTTCCTATGTATTCATTTATATTAGCATCTAAAGCTTTTGCAAAAAATTTATTCATATAAATATATTTTCCACTTTTATCTTTTATCCAAGCCATAAAATTACTATTATCTAATATATTTTCTAAATGTTCTTTTGTGCATGATGAATCTTCCACATCTGATAAAGTTATAAAGATTGCATCAGTAGTATTAAATTTATTATAGCAATAAATAATATTACATTTTTTATCTATATTATTTGTTACTATATGAACGATTGATTCTCCATTTTTTTCTTTTAAAATATTATCTACATCAGATTTGCCTTTTATAAGATGATCTATATTTAAGTCTCGCAAATTATCTAATGAAATTGATGTAAATTTAACAAAAGAATTATTAATAAATAATATTCTACCATTTGTATCAATAATAATAATTTTATCCTGTAAGTTATTTAAAAAATGCTCCATAGTTTACCTCTTATGCTATAATTTATAATTATATTAACATTATACAACCATTTGTTGTAAATTTCATCAAATTATTACAATAAGAATATTTGTTTTATTATGAATTTCACTAAAAATTATGTAAAATAATTTTATATAGCTTTAGATTTTAAGGAGTGAATATATTGAAATTAAATGAAGAACAAAAGCTCTTAGTAAACGAATATACTAAGAATATTTTATTATTAGCTTCTGCCGGCACTGGTAAAACGGATACTTTATCAAAAAGAGTTGCCGGAATTATAAAAGAAGGAAAAGCTAAATCAGATCAAATTTTATGTATAACATTTACTAATAAAGCTTGCAAAGAAATGCAAGAAAGGGTAGAAGCTATTGTTAGAAAAGAATCTAAAAATATAACTATTAAAACTTTTCATAGCTTTTGTTTTGACATAATAAAGTCTAATTTTAAAAAAAATACTGATGTATTTAGTGATTTTATAATATTTGATGAAGAAGACTGTAAAGAGTTAATAAGAAGTTGTAATTATTTTAATTATCCAATTAATAATTTACACTTATTTATTAAAGAAATTAAGTCATTTATGATTAAAGGCAATCTACCGACTTCTCAGGATATTGATTATAAAAGTATAATTAAAAATTTTTATATGAATTATGATGAAAAAGTTACTAAAGTATGTAGTGAAAGAGGTAAATTAAATTTAGAACTAAAGAAGTATTTAAAAGATAAAGGAGATATTTTAATTCAAACTTATAACTCTTTACTATATAGCAATCATGGATTAGATTTTGATGATTTAATATATATAACAAAAGAGTTATTTAAGGATGAAAATGTCGTTAGGTCAATAAGTGAAAAATATAAATATATAAATATTGATGAAATGCAAGATATAGGTACTATTGAATACTTTATAATCGAGAAGATATTTAAAAATAACAATATATTAATGTGTGGAGATATATTCCAAACTATATATAGCTGGAGGGGATCAGAGCCAGACATAATAATAAATACTTTTAAAGAAAAATATAAACCTCTAGAAATTGTATTTTCAAAGAATTATAGAGCAACCAATATTTTAACAGAGAGTTCACTTGAATATTTAAAAAATGCATTTGAAACACAAGTTACAACCATATATAAAGATGGAATAAAATCAGCCACAAGCATTGTTGGTGAAAAAATAAAACTTTCTATTAATGATAATGCTAGAAGTGAAGCTAGATTCATTTTTGATTCTATAAAGTCTTTGGAGCAAAATGGAGAAAATATATACAGTACTTGTATTTTAACAAGAGATAATAATTATAATATGGCACTAAGTAATTACTTAAAATCTTTACAGTATGAGGGAGTAAATTTTGAGTTTATATTAGTAGACCAATTTAAATTTTTTAGAAGACAAGAAATAAAAGATATAATCGCATTTTTAAAGCTTATAGTAAACCAATATGATTCTTTAAGCTTAAAGAGAATCATAACAAGACTTCCAAGTGGAATAGGTGATAAAACAATTGAGGAAATTGAAGGAAGTAAATACAAATGTGTAGGAATTAGAATATCAGATTTTATTGATCCTAGCGTAGTTGCTTATGGCGAAAAGTATGCTTTATTGGTAAAAGAATTAGAAAAAGATAATATAATAGTATTTGATGTAGAAAGTACTGGAACTGATGTAACAGAGGATGAAATAATTCAAATAGCTGCAATCAAAATAAATTCAAAAGGTATTGTAATTGGAAATTTTGAAAAGTTTATTAAAAATGATAAATCTGTAGGTACTTCACAATATGTACATGGATTTAGCGATGCTTTTCTACGAGAAAATGGTGAGGATAAAAGGACTGTATTATTAGAATTTTGTGAATTTATAAAAAATTCTATAATAGTAGGACACAATGTACAATTTGATATAAATATATTAACAAGTGAACTAAAAAGATTAAAAATGAACTCTATAGATATTAAAGGCTTCTATGATACTTTAGATATTTATAGAAGGTTTTATCCAGAAGCTACAAACCATAAGTTAGAAACACTTTCAAAAATATTTAACACTAAAAATAAACCAAGTCATGATGCTATGGATGATATATTAGCAACTGGAGAGCTTCTTATAAATGCTATTTATAACTACATAATACCAACTACAATGGAAAGAATGTCTTATATGATAAAACATTTAAAAAGCTTTTCCAAAATATCCGAGAAGTTAAATTCCTTATTTGATAAAGCTAAAGATATGAGACCTTATGATATAGTAGTAGAAGTAATAAACTCTTTTCATATTAAATCTCTATATACTGGTGAGGACGGTAAAGAAAAAATAGAAAGATTAAGAGATTTTTATGTACTACTTAAGGATTTAGATAATAAAGATAAAAGTAATAGAGATTCATTACTAGACATAATAAAAATAACAGGATTATCAAATGGTGAACTTGAATCATTAATAATAAATAGAACAAAAAGACCAAGAATTCCAATTATAACAATTCATCAAGCAAAAGGCTTAGAGTATGAGAATGTTTTTTTAGCTGGTGCTCAAAAAAATACTTTTCCATCATTTAGAGCATTAAATAGCAATAATTTAGAGGAAGAAAAGCGATTGTTCTATGTTGCAATAACTCGTGCAAAAAAGAGATTATTTATCTCTTGTAATACATCAGGATATTTTGGATATAATGATAAAAGCCCATTTATTAACCACATTCCAAGTAAATATATAACCTCTGTAAAAGAATAATGAAAAATGTATATTAAATAAAAATATGTTATAATGTGCTGAATGACTTTATATAATTTGTTGGAGAAAACTTATGAAAGAAGAATATATAAAAGCTATTGACTTAGCAAAAGAATTAAATTTATACTTAAAAATTGTAACAGCTACTAATACATTCGAAAGTTATAACAGTTTCTTTAATATATACGACCAATATGAAGAAGCTTGTAGAAGAATAGTGGTCTTAACACCATTTAAAGATCTTGAAGAGGTTTATGATAAAGATTCAGATAGTAAGATAGTTGAAAATAACATCGTTGATGGTAATGTTTGGCTTAAAGAATTTTCTTTACTTGTAAATCCAAATACAATAGATCTTTATAGTATCACAATATCTAAAGATGAAGCTGAAAAATTAAGAAAATTATTTTTAGATAATAAATAAAATTCACTAAAAGTAGGAGCAAAAAATGAGAAATATTAAAATGATAGTTCAGTATGATGGAACTAGATATAAAGGATGGCAAAAACAAAATATTAAAGGAAATACTGTATCAACAATACAAGATAAGCTTGAAAAAGTATTATCTAAAATGACTAACGAGGATATTCAAGTAATTGGTTGTGGAAGAACTGACACCGGAGTTCATGCTGATAATTATATAGCAAACTTTAAAACTAATTCTACATCAACTATAAGTGAGTTCAAATCATATCTAAAAATGTATCTTCCTGAAGATATAGTAATTAAAGATATGATGAATTGTAGTGAAAGATTTCATGCTAGATTAAACACAATTTCTAAAACTTATAAATATACTATTGATAATAATGATTTTTGTAATGTATTTATGAAAAAATATGCTTATCATATGGAGGATAAGCTTGATGTAATCAAAATGAGAGAAGCATCTGAAGTACTTATAGGAACTCATGATTTTAGAAGTTTCACAAGTCTTAAAGCTAAAAATGGTAAATCAACAATAAGAACAATAAATTCTATAAATATAGAGGAAAATAATAATATAATTACTATTGTAGTTAATGGTAATGGATTTTTATTAAATATGGTGAGAATACTTGTTGGTACACTTATAGAAGCTGGAAAAGGTACTGTATCTCCTAAAGATATTAAGGATATTTTAGAAACGAAAGATAGAACTAAAGCTGGAGAAAAAGCTCCTGCAAAAGGATTGTGTATGTTAAAAGTCGAATATTAGATTGTAATTAATTTAGAGGAGAAATTTTAATGCTTATAGGTAAGGACATAAAAGATGAAGAAAAGTATCTTTCAAATACAATAGATACTATAAATAGTTTATTAAATAATTATGGAGTTTCTAGTTCTAAACAAGACAAATCAATTATAGAGCATAGAAAATTCCTATGGGATAATAGAAGTGAATTAGATGAAATCGAAATAAATGAGAATTGTGGGCAAGTTGCTTTAGAAGAAAAATTATATGCTAGTAAACTTTCAAGAATTAAAACTTTAGAAAGACAGTTAAAATCTCCTTATTTTGCTAGGTTAGATTTTAAGGAAGATGGAGAAGAAGTAGAAAGTTTCTATATAGGTTTATCCACTGTAGAAAATGAAGAGGATTTTGAATTCATAGTATTCGATTGGCGTTCTCCAGTATCTAATATGTTTTATGATTTTGAGGTAGGTCCAGCATATTATAAAGCTCCAAATAGAACTATAAATGGTCAAATAGAGTTTAGTAGACAGTTTAATATAAAGAACGGTAAAATTGTTTTTATGCATAATTCTAACGAATCTCTTTGCGATGAGAATTTAAGTACTATGCTTAGTAGAAATGCAACAGAAAAGATGAAAAATATTGTTGCTACAATACAAAAAGAGCAAAATGATATTATTAGAAATGATGATAGTAAAATATTATTTATTCAAGGCGCTGCTGGATCTGGGAAAACATCAATAGCACTACATAGAGCTGCATATCTATTATATAAAAACAGAAAAAATTTAACAGCTGATAATATTTTGATATTTAGTCCAAATGAAGTTTTTGCTGAATATATATCTGATGTATTGCCAGACCTTGGTGAAAGTAATATATTACAAACTACATTTGAATTATACTCAAAAAGATTTTTACCAACAAATTATATATTTGAAAGTAAGAATGACCATTTAGATTATATATATTCAGTAGATAGAAATAGTGATAGTTTTAAAATTAGAGCAAACTCTATGGAATATAAAAACACCACAGAGTTTATGCATATCTTAGATAAATATACCAATGATCTTCCGAATCATTTAATAGAAATAAGACCAATAATTATAGATAATAATGAAGTAATAAGTAAAAGTTCTGTAAAAAAGACATTTTTAAATAGATTTAAAGATATCCCATTATTAAATAGAATAGATGTAGTTAAACAAAGTTTATTTTCACAGCTTGAAACTAAATACTTAGCTTCAGACAATAATATTGAATTAGACTATATAGAAGATAAAGAAGAGTTTTATTCATATTGTAAAGAAGAAGTAAGCAATCAGGTTGATAAAATGATAAAGACTTTAGATAATGTTGCTATATACAAACTTCTATGGGAAAATATCGAAAAGTATACTAAAGATGATTTAAAAGAAATTAAGGATTATACTATTGAGTATATATCTGATAAAGAAGTAAAATTTGAAGATTTAACTCCAATTATATATATAAGGGCAGCAATGGAAGGCTTCAGAAATTATAGCAATATGAAGCATATATTAATAGATGAAGCTCAAGATTATAGTCCATTGTTCTACCAATTAATAAGAAAGTCCTTTAATAATGCTAAAATAACTATAATGGGAGATTTAAATCAAAGAATAGATAAATATTCCAATGTAAAAGATAAAGATAGTATTTTAGAAGTATTTGACGATGTAAAAGTAGCTATTCTTTCTAAGAGTTACAGATCAACTTCTAATATTACTATGTTTGCAAAAGAAATCTTAGATACCTATGAGCCAATAGAAGCAGTCGAAAGATCAGGAGAAAATCCTAATATAATTATAGAAAAAGATAATCTAGCAAAATCAATAAAAAATGAAATCGAATCAATGAAATCTAAGGGGCATATTTCTATAGCCGTTATATGTAAGAATAGGGAAAAAACTAAAAATATCTTTGACAGCTTGAAAGAGTTAGATTTAAAAATAAATATAAATCTAATAGATAATGAAAATTCAGAACTAAAAAATGATGTAAATGTAATATCATCATATTTAGCGAAAGGTTTAGAATTTGATGGCGTTATTATTGCTGATGGAGAAAACTACTTAAATAGTGAAGATTCTAATTTGTTTTATACTGTATGTACAAGAGCATTACACAAACTAGTTATTTTTTCATCAACATCATTAGATAATATACTTCCTAATAATACTATGTTATATGATTGCGTTTAAGAATAAAAAAATCTTGGAGATTATCCAGGATTTTTTTGCTTTATTTAATTCTATATTAAAACGACTTAAGAATTTTAAGTTATTTATGTATAAATCTTAAGGAAGAATAATATTAATTATAATGTATATAGATATAAATTAATATTATTATGTAACTACTACTTTAAGGGGGAAAGGTAAATGGATTGTAAAAAGGAAAACATGTATCAATTAGAGGGTAGAGTTCCTCTACAAGATGCTATTCCATTAGGAATGCAGCATGTACTTGCTATGTATGCTGGGAATTTAGCACCATTGCTTGTTGTTAGTGGTGTATTAGAAATGAATATGGGTGTAAAAGTTATCTTATTGCAAAATGCTATGTTTGTAGCCGGCCTTATAACATTAGTTCAATTATATCCTATATGGAAAATAGGTTCAGGATTGCCAGTTGTAATGGGAACAAGTTCAGGATTTATACCAGTAAGTATTAGTGTAGGAACTCAATTTGGTTATGGTGCTATTATGGGTGCATCTTTACTTGGTGGTATAATGGAATTCTTGTTAGGCTTTATTATAAAACCACTTAGAAAAATATTACCTCATGTTGTTACAGGAACAGTTGTTTTAATATTAGGTATATCTTTAATACCTATAGGAATTCAATTTGTTGGTGGTGGAGTTGGTTCGCAAAGCGATCCTAACTTTGGAGCTATAGCCAATATTGTAATCGGTTTAATAGTATTTCTAGTTATTATAGAGTTAAAACAATTTGCTAAAGGTTTTTGGAGTATCTCTTCTATATTAATTGGAATTATAGTTGGTTATATAGTTGCAATTGCTTGTGGTATGGTTGATTTTTCAGGTGTAGCTGAAGCTGCATGGTTCTCAATTCCAAAACCAATTTTTATGATAGAGGGATTAAGCTATTCCTTCCGTATTGAAGCTATTGTCCCATTTTTATTAGTATACTTAGCAACTACAGTAGAAACTATTGGAGATAATACAGGTATTGCTGTAGGTGGATTAGGAAGAGATATAACAGATGATGAATTAGAAGGAGCTGTACATGCTGATGGTTTTGGATCAGTTGTAGCAACTTTATTTGGAGTAATGCCAAATACATCTTTTAGCCAAAATGTTGGATTAGTAGCAATGACTAAGATTGTTAATAGATTTGTTTTAATGACTGGTGCAGTTTTTCTAATGTTATGTGCATTTATTCCTAAATTAGGAGCTATAGTAGCTTCTATTCCAAATTGCGTTTTAGGTGGAGCAGTATTATTAATGTTTGCAATGATAAGTATAAGCGGACTTAATTTGTTAACAGAAGAAGGAAAAATCTCAGAAAGAACTGGACTTATTGTTGCTGCATCATGTGCAGTAGGATTAGGATTAAGTAATTGTCCAGAAGTTATGCAACACTTACCATCATGGTTCCAAAGTATGTTTGGTCAAGCTATAGTTGGTGGTTTTGTTACTGCTACAATATTAAATCTAATTTTACCTAAAGATATCTTGGAAAAAGAAAATAACTAAACGATATATTATTTTTATTGGTTTTTATGATATAATCAATGAATATAAAACTTAGGAGGAAAATTATGATTTCTAAAAAAGCACTTAAAGATGATATAATAACTTACGACATAATAACTTACACCGATGAAAATGGTGAAGTAATAAATTATGTTGAAGTTACATTAGTAGATAGAATTATAGACGTATATATGGACATAAGAGAAGTAAACATCGGATTAATTGCAAATAAGATAATTGAAGATGGTTTATATAAGTAACAAAAAGCCCCTAAATCAAATTAGATTTAAGGGCTTTTTTCAATATAAATAATATGTAGAGTAGATTACTAATGGATAACAACTGAAAAACAGGAAAAAATGCTTGTTGATATAACTAAAAACACTGATGATGAACTAGCTCTAGAGGATGTTGATGTTCTATGGGCTATTATAGAATTTTATTAGTTACATATTTTATATGTGGTATGACAGATTCGTATGCTGCCCAAATATATCAACAATTATTAGGAATAAATATTTATAAGCTTTTTTATTCTATAAAAAATATATAGTATTTCTCATTTATATAAGTAAATCATAAGATATAAAGAGGAGGGGGTTAGTTGAATAAAATAAAGATATTAGTAGGTCATACTGGAAGTGGGAAAAGTGAAATAGCTATTAATTTAGCTATACAGAGTGCTTTAAGAAATTACAAGGTAGCTTTAATGGATTTAGATATAGTTAATCCCTATTTCTGTATAAGAGATATTAAAGAAATTCTAAAAAGAAAATATAATATTGACGTATTTAGTTCTTTAGGTGAATATCGAAATGCAGAATTGATGGTATTATCTAAAGATATAAAAGAAGCACTAATTAACGATAATAGCATTATAATAATTGATGTAGGTGGTGATAAAGAAGGCGCTAAAGTTTTAAAACAATATACAAATCTAGTAAAAAGATATACATATGAAGTTAATTTTGTTATAAATACTTTAAGATCGGATACTAGAAGTTTAGATCAAATAATTTATTATATAAAAACTATAGAAAAAACTAGTTCTCTAAAGGTCTCAAATCTAATATGTAATACCAATCTAATTGATGAGACAACCATTGATGATATTCTTTTAGGAGAAAAGTTAGTGGAGAGTGCTTCTAAAGAGTTAAACATTCCTTTTATTACTACAGTTATAGAAAGAAAGTATGAGAGTGGTAAAAATCTTATAAATAAAGATGTTCTAATTATAGATAGATTTATAAAAGTACCTTGGAAATAATATTGTGGAGGTAAATTATGTTTAAGGTTACATTTCGTGAAGAGAGATGTAAAGGTTGTGGTCTATGTATAGATACCTGTCCAAAAAAAATTATATTTGAATCTAATAAATTAAATGAGAAAGGCTATTATTGCGTAGAAATAATTGAAGAAGATATAGTCAAATGTATTGGATGTGCTAGTTGTGCTAAGATGTGTCCTGATTCGGTTATAAGTATTTATAAATACGAGGAGGATAACAATGAGCAATAAGGTATTAATGAAAGGCAATGAAGTTATCGCAGAAGCTGCTATAAGAGCTGGGTGCAAGTGTTATTTTGGATATCCTATTACTCCTCAAACAGAAGTGTTAGCTTATATGGCTAACAATATTAGAAAAAGAGGTGGAGAATTTGTACAAGCTGAAAGTGAACTTGCTGCTATTAATATGGTATATGGTGCAGCTGGTACAGGTGTTAGAGTTATGACTTCCTCTTCAAGTCCAGGGATAAGCCTAATGTCAGAAGGAATATCATATTTAGCAGCATCAGAATTGCCTTGTGTAATCGTAGACGTAGTAAGATGTGGACCAGGATTAGGTGGAATACAACCAGCTCAAAGTGATTATAACCAAGTAACTAAGGGCCTAGGTCATGGAGATTTTAATATACCAGTATATACACCTGATTCAGTTCAAGAATTAGGGGAATTAGTATATGAATCATTTGATATAGCTGATAAATATAGAACTCCAGTAATGGTAATGATTGATGGAATGCTTGGACAAATAATGGAACCAATTGAATTTTCGGAGAAAAATAAAAAAGAGAATATAGATAAGAGTTGGTGTGCTAATGGATTAGGAAATAGAAATCATCATAATATTATTAACTCTCTTTATTTAAATACTAATAAGCTTGAAGAATTAAATAATAGGTTACAAAGTAGATATAAATTAATAAAAGAAAATGAAGCTAGAGGAAAAGTCTATAATTATAAAGAGAATTGCGACTTGATTTTAGTTGCATACGGAACTACGGCTAGAATATGTAAAACAGTAATAGATGAAGGTGAATTATTAGGTATAAATTTAGCTTTAATTAGACCTATATCTATATGGCCGTATCCTGAAAACTTAATAGAAGATACAATAATTAATACTAAATTTGGTTATTTATCAGTTGAGATGTCCTGTGGGCAAATGGTATATGATATAGAAAGAATTGTAGGTAAGAGAAAGCCTGTAAACTTTTATGGTAGAAGTGGAGGAGTTGTACCTACTCCTGAAGAGATTCTAGGTAAGGTTAAGGAAATAATAGGAGGTAATCTATGAAAATAATATATGAGCCAACAAAATCATTATTAGATGTTCCTACTCATTATTGTCCAGGATGTACTCATGGTGTAATTCATAAACTTATCGGAGAAGTTATAGATGAACTTGATATATTAAAAGTAACTATTGGGGTGGCTCCTGTTGGTTGTTCTGTTTTAGCCTATAATTATTTTGCTTGTGATATGTTTGAAGCCGCTCATGGGAGAGCTCCTGCTATAGCAACTGGTATTAAAAGATCAAATCCTGACAAAGTAGTTTTTACTTATCAAGGCGATGGTGATTTAGCAGCAATTGGCATTGGAGAAATAATTCATGCAGCTAATAGAGGTGAAAAATTTGTTTCAATCTTTGTAAACAATTGCATTTATGGTATGACTGGTGGTCAAATGGCACCAACAACTTTATCAGGACAAGTGACAGAAACTTGTCCTAATGGAAGAAATACCGAATTGGAAGGTCATCCTATTAGAATGACAGAGATAATAGCTACTTTAGAAGGAAGCTACTATGTTGAAAGAGTTTCCGTTAATAATATATCTAATATAACTAAAGCCAAGAAAGCACTAAAAAAAGCTTTTGCTAATGCTTTAAATAATAAAGGGTTCTCTTTTATAGAGGTACTTTCTATATGTCCAACAAATTGGGGATTAACTCCAAAAGATTCATTAAAATGGTTAGAAGATAATATGATTCCTTATTATCCTTTAGGTGTTAAAAAGGATCTAAGTAAGGAGGAGAGTTAGTATGACTGTGATAAAAATTATTTTTGCAGGCTTTGGAGGACAAGGTATTCAAACTATGGGAAAGTTAATTGCTTATGCGGGATTAGATTCAGGACTAAATGTATCTTGGTTACCTTCCTATGGACCTGAAATGAGGGGAGGAACTTCAAATTGCTCTGTAATCTTAAGTAATGAAGAAATTGGTTCCCCTGTAGTAATAAATGCTGATATAGTTGTAGCAATGAATAATCCTTCTTTAGAAAAATTTGAAAACTATATAAAGTCAAATGGAATATTAATTATAGATAGTGAATTGGTTAGAATTCAAGTTAAAAGACAAGATATAACTATCTTTAAGATTCCAGCAGAAACTTTATCCTTAGAAGTAGGGGATAAGAGATATGCTAATATGGTTGTTTTAGGATCTCTAATTAAAGTAATTAAAACTTTAGAGTTAGAGTCAGTTATAAAATCAATAAATATACATGTCAAAGAAAAATATTATACTAATAATAAATTAGCACTAGAGAAAGGGTTTAACTATATAAACTAATATAATTAAATCATTAAAAACAATTAAGAATTAAACAGCTTCATCATTATTAATATGAAGCTGTTTAATCTCTATAAATGGCCTTTTAGGCTTATATATGATACAATATATAAAAATAAAACACTTAAATGTACTCATTTTACTAAAGTAGAAAGAGTTTCATTATTAATTAAGTAAGGAGAAACTCAATGATAAAAGAGTACTTATATATAATAAATTACCAAAACTATGAAAAAAGCTTATGTGATATGGAAATGAA
>NZ_JACOOO010000032.1:0-22095 GCF_014287825.1 Clostridium hominis | reverse complement strand
CATCTATAGAAGAAAAAAGAGAGTAGAAATAATTTTTTTCTTTCAAGTCATTGTATCTAGTTTTAATTTTATTAGCATTATCATTATTTAAAGCTACATATAATATTTTATCTTCATTATATAAACAATAATTATTCTCAAGATTTATAGTCCTATATATAGAAGCAGTAGTTTTACCGCTATTATTTTTACCTTTTAAAAATGTTATTCCCATAGACTTATTATTTATAAATCTATTTTGACCTTTAGTTAACTTCATAAATCCACCTACTCTAGACAATATGTATATGATAAAAACTCCAAAGAAAACTACTTTGGAGTTTATACTATAATTTTATTTATTCATTCATAAAATGTCAACCAAAACTTATATATTATATGAGATAAATAGTTAATTTAAGCTTATTTATTTAAATATTCCTTACAATTATTATCAAATTCCTCTATCATTTTATCAGCTACATCAAAACTCTCTATAGAAGCACCAGCAGCTAATATATGACCACCACCACCAAATTTAGCAGCAATATCATTAACCCTTGGCCCATTAGATCTAAATTCACAGAATACCCCGCCTTCTGGCTTTTCAACAAAGAACATCCAGTTAATTATTCCTGCTGTATCTTGAAGTGCATTAACCATTCTTACAGCCTTCATAGTTTCAAGTCCAAATTTAGCTAAATCTTCTTTAGGAACTTTTAAGTAAGCTACCCCATTATCGGTTTTCTTATAGTTCGAGTAGATATACCCTAGGAATTTCAACTCCTCTTCTTCTCTTCTATACATATTAGCATATATTTCTTTAGCTTCTAAATCAAAAGTTATTTCTGATAGTTTCTTAAAAAGAGGTGTTGGATTTTCTACATATAAAAATCTACCTGTATCCCCTATTATCCCAGTAAATAATGACTTTCTTCCATACTTTTCTATTTTCAATTTATCTCTATTGCTTAAATAAATGTCTAAAATCATTTCACAAGTTGATTGGTAATTAGTATCAACAAAACTTAAATCTTCAAAAGGAGCATCAAAAGGTTTATGATGATCTATCTTTATAATATATCCGCAATTATTAAATTCTTGATTATCAACTCTTGGAGCATTAGCAACATCTAAAACTATAGCTAAAGTATCTTTATCTAATTTTTCACTTTGATCCATCTTCCCTATATATTCTAGATTTTTTGAATGTTCTCCAAGCAAAATAACCCTTTTATTAGGATAAGTTGTTTCTATAATATTTTTAAGGGCGTTTTGTGCTCCATAGGAATCTGGGTCTGGGAAAACGTGCCTAAATAAAGCTATCTTATCATATTCTTCGATTTTATTAATAATTTTTCGCATTAAATCATTTATCATGTGTTTCCTCCTACATATACGGCATTAACTATATCAAAAAAGTCCCTACATAGCTATATATTATAACTAAGTAGGGACTTTAAATCAATTAATAATACTGTAGAAAATCAAATATTTTCAATTTTAATTATTGTCTGTTTATTGAAGTTTCAACTTCTGATAATAATTCAGTAATTAAAGTATCAACATCTGTAATGCTTCCTGTAACAAATGCTGCGTATTTTTCTTCAGCTGATGTTCTTGCAGATTGTGCATTGTTAACAGCTGGAGTATAGTAAGCATAGTTTAAAGCTTCTTGAGCCACATTGTATATTTTACCATAAAGATTAGTTTCATCTTCAATTAAAGCTTTAACTTCTGGTAATTCTTGAGCAGACTTTCTAACTGGTAAGTAACCTGTTGAAGTTGCAAATTTAGCAGTGTTCTCAGCGTTAGTTAAGAATTTCATAAATTCATATGCAGCATATTGTTGCTCAACTGAAACGTTGTTAGTAACGAATAAAGAAGCTCCTTGTTGGATAACAGCTTTATCCTTCCCTTCAAATACTGGAACTTCTACTACAGCTATTTCAAAAGCATCATTTGTCTTAATATGAGCAAAACC
Organism: Clostridium hominis; assembly: GCF_014287825.1. NCBI lineage: Bacteria > Bacillati > Bacillota > Clostridia > Eubacteriales > Clostridiaceae > Clostridium > Clostridium hominis. The sequence goes on along the minus strand of NZ_JACOOO010000032.1, from coordinate 20,132 downwards.
TGCAGAAGAACCTTGGTATGCTAACACCTTTTGGTTAGAGAATGGACCTGAAAGGAACTTATCCTCTCCAGCAACTCTAAAGTATCCTTTAGTTGTTTGCTCTTGGAAGAACTTTAAGAATTCTCTTACCCACTCATTATCAACATTGATTGTACCATCTAATTCAACGAAGTTCTTTCCATCCATTTTTAAAGCTGAAATGAAAGCATTAGAAGATGAGTCAAATCCAAATCCAGCTATACCTAATTCTTCGTAAGCTTTCTTTGATATTTCAGCTAATTTTTCCATTGTTAAGTTTTGTAGGTCTTCTACTTTGTACCCTATTTTCTCTAGTAAAGTTTTATTTACGTATACAACTTCAGTAGACTTAGTCATTGGCATACCATAAACTTTTCCTTCACCCCATTGAGATAATTCAGCTATAAAAGCATCAACAAAGTCATTTTTTATATCTTCAGCCATACCAACATTTTCATCATTTATGTATGGAGCTAAATCAACTATTTTTCCTTCATTTATTAATCCTGTAGCTAAATCAGGATACACATTTACGATTGCTGGTAAAGTGTTAGATTGTCCAGCAGTTATAACTTTCTTGTTTAGGTCAGGAATATTTCCTTGCCCAACAGCATTTACAGTTATCCCCTTATCGTTTGTTGCGTTAAAGTCATCAACGATTTCTTGTAATGTTTCAGCTTGTTTACCATTCATGTAGTGCCACATTTCAATAGTTACAGGCTCTTGTAGTTCTGTTACTATATCAGCATTTGATGATCCATCTTTAGAACATCCAACAAAAGCTGAAGTAGCAACTACTGCAGTCATTAATACTGCTAATAATCTTTTTCTCATTCGTACCACCTCTTGTAAAATTTTTAATATATATATCAAGAATTCCATATTTGACAATCTAAATGATTTCATAAAAAATCTAAAATTTTTTTGAGCGTAAGGATAGCTTTCATAATAGAAAGTTATCCTCAAACTCATACAACTAATGAATCATCAAAAACAAATATGTTATTCCTAATAACTTATCCTTTAATTCCCCCTATAGATATACCACTCATAATCTTCTTATGAAGGAATATATATATAGCTATTATAGGCATAGTAATTATAGTTGAAGCTGCCATAATTAACTCATATTGATTTCCTGCATCAGATTGGAATGCTGTAAGCCCTGTTGCTAATAATCTCATACTTTCTTTATTAGTAACTAATAATGGCCATAAGAAAGCGTTCCATGAATTTATACCTACTAGAATACAGATTGTTATTATTGAAGGCTTGGCCATTGGAACAACAATTCTCCATAGGAATTTCCAATCACTTGAACCATCAACTTTAGCTGCATAATATAATTGTTTTGGTATCTTTAAGAAGAATTCTCTAAGCATATAGATATATAATACATTTGCCATATATGGCACAAATAATGCTGAATAAGTATCCATAAGCCCTAATTGAGATATTGTCTTAAAGTTTGTAACTATTAAAACCTCACCCGGTATCATCATTGATGCTAAGAAAAGTGAGAATATTAAATCTCTTCCTTTAAACTCAAGATGAGAAAAAGCGAAAGCTGATAATATTGCTATTATAACTGTACTAACTATACTTAAAATTGTAACTAAGATAGTATTTAAAAAGTATCTCCCAAATGGAGCCATTGAAAATGCTGTACTATAATTCTCCCATAATATCTTGTTAGGGAACATAGTTGGAGGTGTCTGGATAACCTCGAAACTATCCTTAAAAGATGAAGCTATCATCCAATAAAATGGGAATAAAGTAATTATAGCAAAAGCAACTAATACAAAATACTTTAAAGCTACTTTTATATTTAATTTATTCTTCATGTCCGCACTCCTTAATAATGAACTTTATTACGTGCAATTGTTCTTTGAACAAATGTAACAGTTAAAATTATTAATAATAATACAACCGCTGCAGCAAATGCTAACGGGAAGTCTTGGTCCCCATAGAATCTATCTATAATATATCTAACTACTGTAGATACTGCACCATCTAGTGTACGTCCTCCAAAAAGAACATAAACTTCTGTATAAACCTTAAATGCTGCAATTAAACTGATTATATATGTGTATACAATCATAGGTGAAACTAATTTAATAGTTATTTTTCTGAAAATAGTTCCACTTGTAGCTTGGTCTATTTTAGCTGCTTGATAGTATTGCGGATTGATTGAGGCTATTCCTGTAGTTAAGATAAGTGTATTGAAAGCTAAACTCTTCCATACTGCAAAGATTATTAAAGCAACCATTGCATACTTAGGATCATTAAGCCAATTTATTGGATTAACTCCTATAACCCCTAAGAAGTAATTTATTATTCCATATTCACTATTAAATAACCAAGACCATACTATACCAATTGCAACTAATGAAGTTACATATGGTAAGAAGTATATACTTTGGAATATTCCTCTTATCTTTTCACTTTTAATATTTACTAATGAATTTGCAAGTAGCAATGAAATACCTACAGATAATACAGGTACAATTGCTGCATAAACACATGTGTTTATAATTGATTGTAAAAATCTCTTATCTTGGAATAGGAATTTGTAACTTTCAAGTCCAAATACAAACCCTGGTGCTTTAGTTTCATCAAAACTAAAAATAACTGTATTTATTATTGGATAGAAAACAAATATACCTAATATGATTAATGCTGGTAATAAATATATATATCCTTTACGCCCTTTTTTTAGCATTTTGTTACGAACGCCTCGCTTTCAGCGTCAAACACATAACTCTTACCAGTTTTAGGTTTAACTATTAATTCTTCACCTTCATTTACATAGAACTCTTTATCAACTAACATCTTATAAGTTCTACCTTGATGCTCTAAAGTTAATAATCTTTCTCTACCTAATATTTCTACTGTCATTACCTTAGTTTTAAGCCCTTCTGTAGCAACCTCTAAATCTTCTGCTCTAAAACCTAATGTAGCTTTAGTCATATTCTTTGGAAGGTTGTCTATTGTTAATGAATCAATAGTACACTTCCCATCATTTATTGCTATATCAATGAAGTTCATTTCTGGACTTCCAATAAATGAAGCAACGAATTTGTTAACAGGATTCATATAGATATCGCTTGGTGAAGAAATTTGTTGAATAGCTCCATCCTTCATTAATACGATCTCATCTGAAATACTCATAGCTTCTTCTTGATCGTGAGTTACAAATATAGCAGTAACCCCTGTTTCTTTTTGTATTCTTCTTATTTCTTGTCTAGTTTCAACTCTTAACTTAGTATCTAAGTTAGAAAGTGGTTCATCAAGTAATAAGATATCAGGATTTTTTGCAATAGCTCTCGCTATAGCAACTCTTTGTTGCTGTCCTCCTGAAAGTTGAGCTGGCTTCTTATCTAATTGATCTTGAATCTTAACTATTTTTGCAACTTCAAGAACTCTTTCTTCAGCCTTAACCTTGTCCCATTTTAAATTTCTTAAAGGGAATAAAATATTTTCTCTTACAGTCATATGCGGATATAGTGCATAGTTTTGGAAAACTAATCCTATTCCTAATTGCTCTGGCTCTAATCCAGTAACATCCCTATCACCAAAGAATATCTTACCACTATGTGGCTTGTGTATTCCTGAAATAGTAAATAACGTTGTTGATTTACCTGATCCTGAAGGTCCTAATAATGATACAAGCTTACCTTTTGGTATTTGTAATGTTACATCATTAATCGCTTTAAAATCTCCAAACTTGACAACTAGATTTTCTAGTCTTATACCCATTAGTAATTCACCTCATGCCTAATTTAATACAAATATTAATTTCTAAATGTAAAAAAGCTTTCGCTCATTTAACAGAATACGATAATTTTCGACCCTTTGTCAACGTTTTTCGGACAAATACTGAATGTTATATTTTTGTTTTCCATTATCCGCATAATAATTGTATATTTTCCCTTAATATTTTCAGTTATATTTATAGTACATTGTCAAAAAGGTTGTGAACAACCTAACTAGTTCACAACCTTTTATTTAAAATATTATTGACTTTAACCTTCAAGTTTTTTTCATTATTTTTAAATTCTAATTCATCTTTATTGCCAGTCTCTACACATTCCCAATACAAATTCATTTTTTGAGATATATCATTAAAGCTTTCTTTGATATTCTTACTATCAACTTCTTTAATAATATTATAAAAATTCTCTTCTTTCCACCTATTAAAATCTATAGATATTGTATTTACTATTTCTTTTGACCATTTTTCATAAATAGCAGGTCCGCTTAAATCTATCTCTAATTTTTTTAAAGTATCTTTATTGGTACCTCCATCAAGAATAATAAAGTATCCATAATCATAAATACTTCTTATTAATCTTCCATAACCTTGCTTAAGTTTTATACACACCTTAGGATAATTGTATCCACTATAAAATATATTCGTATATGTTTTTAAAGCTTTATACAATGGATCTGTAGGATTAATATTAGGAATTTTATCGATTATTACACAATTTAAAGAATCTCCTGGTATATCTATACCTTCAAAAAAGCCTTTGCTCCCTAATATTACAACCTGTCTATTTTTATCTTTTAGATATTGTATAGCTTTTTTATTATTGTATATCTCTAATTCCGTACCCTTAGAGTATATTGTTAGTTTATTCATAACATTTTCACGTCTTAAGTTATTACTAAATAGAACAAGGATATGCCCTTTGGTTTTTATAGCTATATCATAAATTAACTTTGCGGTATTCTCTGCAAATAATTCTTCATTTTTATAAGATCCTATATCCTTTACAGTAAAAATTTTTGTTCTATTCTTTAAATTAAATACTGGTTTTATCCAAAAAGTATTAGCATCTTTTTGTCCTAATACTCTTTTAACCTCTTGAAACGAATTATTTATTCTTAATGTTGCAGATATGAATACTGTACTTTTTACTTCATTTAGCATATTTTCATTTATTAATTTTGAAATATTTAATGGTACATTTTTTATGATGAAATATTTAAATTCTTTATCTATGTCTATAACTTTAGCGTACTCTTTAGAATACCCTAAAAAGTTGTCAATTATATCAAAAGCACTTCTAAGTTTCATAACATAGTTATTTAACGCTCTATATTCATTCCCTGAATCTTTTTCATCCTCATCAAGTATATTCTTTATATAATCATCTAACACTTTATAAAGTCTATATATGCACATTTTTAAACCACTTAATAAATCTGCAATGCTTTCAGAAGAATTTCTTAACGCTTCTTCTGGGTTAAAAAATTCATCATTAAAATTGTACTTTCCATTGTTCAATCCTATTCTTATAAACTCATTTAACATAAAAGCTATACTAATACTTATATCTTTTGACTTATTTATAATATCATCAGAATCAATATGATTTTTATAATTATAGAGTCCATTTAATCTTTTTAATAAAAAAATTATAGATGGAGTTGTTTCGTTTATCTGCTTTATTAATTCTGAAAATTCATATGAATTAAATTCCTCTGAAAAAAAATCATGAGCTTTTTCCATTAAATTATGGGCCTCATCAATAATTAAATGATTAATTTTTCTTTTTTCTGAATAAGGCCAACTAGCTAATAATGAATGGTTAACCACAGTAATATTCTCCTTTGGCAATTCATTATACCTATTTTTTAAAAAACATATAGTTTTACATCTATCTAAATTGCAGTTTTCACTATCACAATTAATATGATTTTTATATTTATCTATATGAAAATAATTTAAGGCCCAGAAGTTTATATTTTCTAGATCACCACTAGTTCCTTCTTCTCCATATCTTTTCAAAAACAGAAAAGAAAGCAAGCTATTTTCATCTTCTTCAAATTCTTTAGACTTTTTAAGTCTCTCCATACAAATATAATTTCCTTTACCTTTCATAGCTCCAAAACTTATTTTATTGTATAACTTTAATTTCCTTAAAATATTTGGAATATCCTTATCTATTAATTGATTTTGTAATTCTTTTGTATCTGTAGAAATAACAAAATTGCTATCATCAAAGTTTTTATTTTGCTTATTTAAATAACTAACTATAATCGCAATCAATAGATATGCAAAAGTTTTACCGCTTCCTGTTGGCGCTTCGATAAATATCCGTTTGCTTTTCTCGTAATTTTCTCTTATCTTCAAAGATATAGACTCTTGATCTGCTCTATACTGATATTTAAAATCCCCACCATTTCCCCATATATTTTCATTTCTTAGAAGTTTTTCATAATCTTCATAATTTATTTTTATTGGGTTCATTTTTAAAGGCTTAAGAAATGTTTCTTTAAATAGAACATAAGGATAATCTACCGGATCAAACATAATTGGCTTTAATAAGTACTTTCTCCAACCCCAAGGTTTACGATTTATAAACAACTTATTTAGTTCATTATATAAATTATTTATCCTATTAGCTTCTTCTTCCCTTTGCCATAGTCTACACAATAACGAATTAACAATTAACATGGTATGTATTGAATCTTCCAGACCTCTATGTTTTTCCTTCTCTTTTATTGTAGTAATTTCATTTAAAAGGTCTTGAACATTAAAATTTTTCCTGCTTGGCTCTAAAATACATGCTAACTCCATAGAATCGAGAATACTATTTTTAACTTCTGGAAAATAATAAGAAAAAAATGACTCTTCAAAAGATTTATTATGACAAATTAAAGGTAAATCTTTTATAAATTCTATTAACATTCTCTTAGCTTCGATTAGTGTATACCCTTTATATAAATCATCTGCTTTTAAACCATCGCAAAGATGATAAATCCCTATAGGAACTTCTTTTATAGGTTTAATTAGAATATTTAATTTGCTTTGGACAGAATTGGTGATCTTTAAAGCACCTATCTCAATTATTTCAGAATTTATTGGGTTTAATCCGGTGGTTTCTATATCAAGATAGACTACATTATCTAAGACGCTTTTATACTTCATTAAAAACCACCTCCTTGTTTTTATTTGAATAGTCTTTTAAAAATATCTTTAGCTTCATACTTCAATGTTCTATAAAAGTAATCAGAAAACAACTTGAAATTCTCTGTATTCTCTATTATTACATCACAAGCAATAAAAGTTACAATAGCCAAGTCATCCCACTTATTCATATTTACGCTCCTATAGTATATTCATTATACTATATTATGAAAATTAATTTTTCTTTGCTACATTTAAATTCTCAACCCTAAATCCAATTTCCCTATTTACCTTCCTATAGCTATCTTTAATTTTCTCATCTTTACTTTTTTCTCCACTTAGTAAAAAATCTATAGTAATTTGTTCCTCTTTTGGATAATACTTATCTAACATCCTTTCTTCTAATTCCAACTGTGAAGAAGTAGATAAATCATCCTCTATATGTTTTACATTGAAACCTCTTTTATATAATTCTCTTCCTACAAGAGCAAATCTATGACAATTAACAGGATCTTGTTTTGCTCCTAACAATACAATTCTATACCCCTTAGCTAATCCTTTTTTTAACCTCTCTACACCATTTATAAAACTTGGCTCATTTATAACTTTTTCAAAATCTGAATATCCCTCCCATGTATAAATAAGCTTATTATCCCTTTGTGCTGCAAACTCGCTTCCCATATAAATATATTTAAACCCTAATTCTTTTAACGAATTACATAATGCTTCTTTATTATATTGAGTGTTATATTTAGAATAGGGAGTTCCTCTTATATCTACTACTACATCTATTTCATATTTCCTTAACATATTAACAAATCTCTCTATTGAGTAATTAGAATGCCCTATAGTATAAATGTTTATCATAAATATATCCTTTCTTTAACTAAAAAATAAAATGCTTTTATTTTCTCTAATATAGTATTTATTTAATTTTAATTATAAATTCTTATTATTTTGTAATATTAATTAGACTTTAAAGCATAATATTATGTTTCTCTTGCATATTTTCCATATCTAAAATAATATTATATTTATAAAGATATCATATTATTTTATTTTTATTAAGATTTCGATTTATAAAGGAGTTTTTTATGCTAGCATTATTAATTATTTTCAGTTATCTTATGGGGTCTATACCTAGTGGATACATTATAGTTAAGAAAAAGTTAAATAAAGATGTGAGAGATTACGGAAGTGGAAATATTGGCGCTACAAATGTTGGAAGGGTAGCTGGTAAAAAAATTGGCAAAATAACAGCTATCTTAGATATGCTAAAAGCTATAATACCTGTAGCTTTAACACAGCTATTATTAGCTAACAACATATTAACTAGCAATAAAAGTTTAAGCTTAGGTTTAGTTGCTTTAGCTGCAATACTTGGACATAACTATACTATATTTTTAAAATTCAAAGGTGGTAAAGGAGTTGCAACTTCTGCTGCTGCATTTATGTTTATAGTTCCTAAGGCTTTCATTGTTACAGCAATAGTTTTCTTTGGCTTAAAACTTTTCACAAAAATAGTATCTCTTAGATCATTAACTGCAGCTGTTGTACTATGTACATCTACATGGCTTTTAGGTTATGATAAATACTTAATCGCTTCAACATTTATAGCTGCTGCTCTTTGCTTCTGGAGACATAGAGCTAATATAAAGAGGTTGATTAACGGAACTGAAAAATAATATTTTACTAGAAAGTCTTAAGTAAATTTAAACACTTAAGGCTTTTTATTTATAATTAATAAGAAGAGGTGACATTTTGATTAGATATTTTTTAATTTATCTTATAATAATAAATATTTTATCTTTCATTTTAATGTATGCAGATAAAAGACGAGCTATAAAAAGAAAATGGAGAATAAGCGAACATACTCTAATATCAACCTCTATATTAGGAGGATCAATAGGAGCACTTATAGGAATGTATTCTTTTAGGCACAAAACCAAACATCTAAAATTCAAATTAGGAATTCCTATAATTTTAACCTTTCAGTTAATTCTAATTATAATTAATATAGTTCATAAATAAAATTAGTATTGTATATTCATCTAACTATAACAAAAAGAGCTGCATTACGCAGCTCTTTTAATATCCTTATTTTTTTCTTTTCTTTCAAAATTCCATATTAATATAAACGCTATTAAACCAAATACAATTGGTCCTGCTAATTGGAATGCTGTTGAAACATAGTCTTTTGTTTCTATTGCTGGTTGAATTATTGTAAAGAAATTTGCAAATCCAACTGTAATAGTAACTATTATAGCCCATACTGTAGCCATAGTTTTACTTTTAAAAATAACAAATGGTTTTTTTATATTATCATTTTTCTTAAAGAAAATAAATGCTATTGCTAAGAACATAGTAGGTATTGTCATAGAAACATTACCCATAAGTATTAAATAATCTAAGAATTTATCTGAATTACTTCCTCCAAAAGAAGCAATTAATATTATAGCAATAACCGTTATACCTTGAACATACATTGCTTTAACTGGCATTCCATTTTTATCTAGTTTAGTCCAACTTTTTGGCCAAATCCCCTTGGGTGCACCTTCAATTAATTGCTTTAATGGTGCATAGATTAATGTAAAGAATGCTCCCAGTAATGCTAAGAACATAGCAAGCCCAATATATCTTGCAAATAATGTACCCATTATTTCAACTCCACTTGGAGAAAGACCAAATACTTTACCTAGTTCTATTCCCAAATTCTTAATAACAACATATGAAACATTTGCCATCTTTACATCAGGATTGTTTAATACTGAATTCCAGTTGGTAAAGAATCCAACTGTAAGTATAGCTAATGAATATCCTATACCTATAATTATTGCAGAAATTTTTATTCCTTTTGGGAATGTAACTTGTGAATTCTCTGTTTGGTCAACCAATCCACCGACTGCTTCTAGTCCACCATATGCAAATATTGCAAATACTAAAAATCCTAACACTCCTAAGATTGATCCATATGCTGGATTTGGAGAATGTGTAAATTGCTCTAAAGAAATAGGTTGAGCAAATTTAAACTTATTTGCAAAAAGAACAATTAATGAACCTACTATTAATACAATATTAGCACTAGTTACGAATGCTCCTCCTACAGATGCAACCTTAGATATACTATTCATACCTTTTGATGATAGGAAGGTTATTATTATAATAAAGCATATTCCTAAAATACCTAATGTTTGTGCTGAGTTTAGTCCAAATAATGACCAAGTTGATGTTTTATCTGAACCAAAAATTAAATTGGATAATGGTACCCATATAGAAGATGATACACTAACCATCCATACTATATAAGATGAAAACCACATAAATGTTCCAATGAATGCAAACTTACGTCCTACTGAACTTTCCATCCATGAATATATTCCACCTTTTTCATCCTTATAGGCAGCTCCAAACTCTGCCATCATAAATGCATATGGTATAAAGAATGCTATAGCTCCAAATATATACCATGGAATAGCTGAATATCCCATAAGGTAAAATGCTCTAGGAATGTTGTTAAAACCAAATACTGATGTGAAAATCATAAGTATAAGAGCCATTAAAGTTAATTTACCTGTACTTTTTTTACTTCCCATATCTTATCTCCTCTTTTGTTTACTCGAATATAATTCGACATTTTTATATCTGTCAATTAATGATATAAAATGTATCATTATATCCTACCCAATGTCTTTCTAAACATTAATAAAATAACGTTTTTATTAAAATTACTTACTATTATCTTAATCAGAAGTTAATTTTTTATTCACTTTCTGTGTTATATTGTTCATTATAGCTAAAGTTTTTGCAATTATTAATTATTAAATTCTTTATCCATTATATCTCGAATAAGTTCATCAGATACTAGTATTGGTAGTGTAATGTGATCTGTATCTTTATTTAAATTATTGTAATTAATGCTTGTATTTATAGAATTTTCATTCCTAGCCCAAGCCCTTCTAGCTACACCTCCCATTACATCCCAAAGAATAGCTGATCTTATAATTTCATCTACTCTTAAACTACCATCTAAAACTAATCCAAACCCACCATTTATGGCTTTTCCTATACCAACACCACCACCATTATGAAGTGCCACGAGACTCATACCTCTAGATGCATTTCCAACATAACATTGCACAGCCATATCAGCCATAATATTACTACCATCTTTAATATTTGAAGTTTCTCTAAAAGGTGAGTCTGTTCCACTCACATCATGATGATCTCTTCCAATCATAATAGGACCTATTTCACCATCCCTAACCATCTTATTAAATTTTAAAGCTATATCTCTACGTCCATAGGCATCTTGATAAAGGATTCTCGCCTTTGTACCAACTACTAAATTATTCTTATTAGCATCTCTTATCCATACATAATTATCTCTATCTTGAGCTCTTCTATTAGGGTTTATACATTCCATAGCTGCTGTATCAGTTTTTATTAAATCCTCATCTTTTCCACTTAAACATACCCACCTAAAAGGACCATAACCGTAGTCAAAAAGTTCTGGTCCCATTATATCTTCTACATATGATGGGAATATAAAACCATCCTTTTCATCTACTCCATTTTTTGATATCTCATGTACTCCTGCATCATATATTGCCTTCATAAATGAATTTCCATAATCAAAGAAATATACCCCTCTATTTGATAATTCTTTTATCAAATTAAAATGATCCCTCAATGTAGAATTTACTAATTTCTCAAATTTACTTCTATTTTCCTTTAATAGCTTTGTTCTCTCATCAAAACTAATTCCTCTCGGACAATATCCACCATCATATACAGCATGGCAAGAAGTCTGATCAGACAAAAGATCTATTCTAATATTATTTTTTACAATATAATCTAACAAATCAACTATATTTCCATGGTAAGCAATAGATACAGCTTCTTTTTTATTTTTATATTCATCAGCAATTTCAAATACCTCTTCTAGATTATTAGAAACTCGTTTTATCCACCCTTGCTTATATCTTGTTTCTATTCTTGAATAATCTACTTCTGCAATTATACCAATAGCTCCAGCTATTTCTGCAGCCTTACCTTGAGCTCCACTCATCCCACCAAGCCCTGATGAAACAAATATATAACCTTTTAGAGCCTCATCATCTTTAATACCTAGTTTTAGTCTTCCTGCATTTAAAATAGTATTGAAGGTACCATGAACTATTCCTTGTGGGCCAATATACATCCACCCTCCTGCAGTCATTTGCCCATAGTTAGCTACTCCTAGCTGCATAGCTCTATGCCAGTCTTTTAAATTATCAAATTGACCTATCATAATAGCATTGGTTATAATAACCCTTGGAGCTTCCTTTCTAGATTTAAATAGCCCTACTGGATGACCTGATTCAATAACTAAAGTTTGTTCATCCGTAATCTCTTCAAGATATTTCTTTACTAAACAATATTGCATCCAATTTTGAAATACTTGTCCAGTTTCTCCATAAGTAACAAGTTCATATGGATACAAAGCTATATCAAAGCTTAAATTATTATCTATCATAACTTGAAAGGCTTTTCCTTCTATACATTTACCTTTGTACTCATCTATAGGTTTTCCATAAATCCTTTCTTTCGGCCTAAATCTATATCCATATATCCTTCCCCTAGTCTTAAGTTCATCTAAAAATTCAGGAGCTATTTCTTCATGTAATTCTTCTGGTATATATCTCAAAGCGTTTTTCAATGCTAATTCTGTTTCTTTTTTTGTTAAAGTATATCCCCTATCAGGAGCTCTTCTTATTCCATTTTCAAAAATAGTTTTCTCTGGCAAAATATTGTCTAACTTTATGCTCATTGACTCATATATCTCTGTATTATTCATAAATCTCCCCCTTGGATTAACCTTCTAATTCTAATTCTACTAGTTTTAATATTTCATCTCTTTTTTTAATACCATTTTTAACAATTTCATTGCATTCATATATAACCAAGTTAGTATACTCTTTATCTTCTATATATTTTGCATTTATTCTAACATTAAGTGTTGCACCCTCTATAGCTGACTGTAAAGATAATGCTGCTACTGCAACATCTGTAATAGCATTTTTATTCCCATATCTGACTGCAAGATATATATAATCATACAGTTTATAACTTTCTCTTACAGTTTGAAGTGGTGTATATAATGCTTCTTTATATGAATCTTGAATCTTAATATTTCTTAAAAACATCTCTTCTTCGGTAGATTTAGGCAATTTTAATGATTCCATTACCTTAGTAAAAGCTCTAGAGTCATCATCCATAAGTTTTAAAAATATGTTGGTCATATTATCAATTCTATCTTTTGCTAATAATACTTCACTTTTTATACTTTTATCTAAGTTATGGAATATCTTTTTATTTATTGTTATGTTATATACCATGTTAACTAACGAGGATGATATTGATGCTAATAATGCAGCTACTGTCCCACCACCTGGAGTAGGCTCTGAGGATGATAAATTCTCTATAAATTCTTCTATTTTACGATTTTTGAACATTTGTTCATACCCCCTTAAAAATTTAACTTTCCATCTCTAACTACAATTTTTCCATTCTTTATTACTTTATCTACTGCATTATCTCCAATATGATATATTAAATAATCTAAACTTTTTGAATTGAATATAGTCAAATCTGCTTTTTTCCCTATTTCAATGCTTCCTATTTCATTTTCTCTATTTATTGCACAGGCTGCATTTATAGTAACAGCATTTATTATTTCTTCAGGTAATAATTTCATACCATAGCAAGCTAAAGTCATAGTAAACTGTAATGATTCATTAGGAGATGTTCCTGGATTGCAATCAGTTGATAAAGCTATTTTTACTCCTTTGTTTATCATTTTTCTAGCATCAGCATAATGATTTAACATTAAATAAAATGATGTAGATGGTAATAATACAGCAATAACGTTATTTTGGTTTAATGCTTTTATTCCATCATCAGATATAGCTACTAAATGCTCTGCAGATGTTGCTTTTAACTCACCAGCTAACTCCCCACCACCTATACTTGCTATTTCATCACCATGGAGCTTAACTTTTAATCCTTTATTTATACCTGCTTCTAATATTGCCCTAGATTCTTCTACTGTAAATACTCCTTCTTCACAAAATACATCTATATATTCCGCCAAATCATTTTCTACTACATATGGAATATGCTCCTTTATAATTTCTTCTATATATTTTTCTCTATTATCCTTATACTCCTTCGGTATGGCATGAGCTCCAAGATAAGTAGATATTATATCAATTGGATGCTCTTTATCTAATACTTTATTTACCTCTAAGATTTTAGCTTCATCTATAAGATTTAATCCATATCCTGATTTACTCTCAATAGTTGTTGTGCCATGTAAAAGCATTGTATTTAATCTTTTACTACTTTCAGCAATCAATTCATTTACAGTAGATTGTCTAGTATTTCTTACTGTACTTAAGATACCTCCACCTGAATTAAGAATATCTATATAACTTTTATTATTTAACTTTAGCTTAAGTTCACTTTCTCTTGAGCCACTATATACTACATGAGTATGACAATCTATAAGACCTGGTGTTACAGTTTTCCCCTCACAGTCTATGGATTCTGAATCATCATTGATGTATTTTAAATATCCATTATCATTACCAACTTCCTGTATTAATCCATTATCTATTACTATATATCCATTATTAATTATTCCTGCTTCTTTCATTTCTTCTTTAGTTTTTCCATAACTGCCTTTACAAGTAACAAGAGTGCTTATATTTTTTAATATTAAAGCCATACTATATCCTCTTTTCTAATATTTGATCTTGTGAGAAATTTTCTATTTGTAAATAGTATTCAGCACAACCAATTAATGCAGCCATAGGGACTAATCCAATAACTTCACTCCCTATAACATTAACCCCATATCGTTTTGCTTCAATTTTTACCATCTCAAAAGCTCTATATACAGCAGTTTTTTCATAATTAACTAAATTCATAGATACCTGAACTATTCTTCTTTCCTTTAGTTCTACTCCCATAGCTTTAACATATCTTAGTCCACCTCCAATATGTCTAACTACTTTTGCAATATTCTGAGCTATTTCAATATTATCAGTATCTAAATTAACATTAAAAGCTACAAGTGGTACTCTTGCCCCAATAGCAGCACATCCACTTTTTTCGTTCATTTCACGTGGGCCAAAATCTGGTTCCCAGCCCTCTTCTTTTATTTTTTGAAAAAATCCTTCATATTGACCTTTTCTTACTACAGCTAAATTTCTTCTATTATCTTTAGTAGCTGCATCTTCATATAAGTATACAGGGACATTGTATTTTTTAGCTATTTCCTTACCTACTCTCTTAGCTAATTCTATACATTCATCCATAGTTACGTCACTTACAGGTACAATTGGTACTACGTCTAAAGCTCCCATTCTTGGATGTTCTCCATTATGCTTTCTCATATCTATATATTCATAAACTTTATCTGCCATAGCTAGTATTCCTTCATAGACCATTTCTGGGGCCCCTACAAAAGTTACAACTGTTCTATTATGGTCTTTATCACTAGAGTAATCTAGAAGCTTAATTCCTTCCCTCCCTCTAAGTGTATCTATTATCTTATCTATAGTTACTTTATCTCTCCCTTCACTAAAATTAGGTATACATTCAATTATTTTAGCCACTTTTATTACATCTCCTCATCAATATAATAATTTTACTTTTTCCTCAACTCTTTTTAATAATTTTTCTGATGTAATTAATTCAGTTATTTTATCTAAATCTTTATACATAACTTTATCTTCTTTTATAAAATCTACATGTTCCCTTATAAAATCATAGGCAGCTTTTGTACCTTCTCCTAACACTAAGCCTTCTCTAAAATCTATAGCTTGACATGCTGCCATAATTTCAGTTGCAATAACCCTCTTCACATTTTCTAATATTTCTCTACTCTTCCTAGCAGCTATTGTTCCCATACTTACATGATCTTCTTGATTTCCTGAAGAGGGAATAGAATCTACTGAAGCTGGATGAGATAATACTTTATTTTCTGAAACTAATGAAGCAGCTGCATATTGCGTTATCATAAATCCTGAATTTAAGCCTCCATTTTCTATTAAAAACGAAGGTAGATCATTTAATTGGTTATTAATAAGCCTTTCAAGACGTCTTTCTGAAATATTAGCAAGTTCTGCTAATGCAATTCCTAAGAAATCAAAGCTTAATGCCATAGGCTGTCCATGAAAATTACCTCCAGATATCACATCACCATCTTTTAAAATAGTTGGATTATCTGTTACAGAATTCATTTCAATTAGTACCTTTTCTTCTACATATGATATAGCATCTTTACTTGCTCCATGTACTTGAGGAATACATCTTAATGAATAAGCATCTTGAACTCTTAACTCTCCTTGTTTAGTTATAAAAGTACTTCCTTCAGTTAATCTTAAAATATTCTCAGCAGTTTTTAATTGACCTTTATGAGGTCTTACCTTGTGTGTTCTTATATCAAAAGCATCTTTTATACCTCTTAATGCCTCCAATGTTAGTGCAGCTGCAATATCACTTATCTTTATTAAATTAATAGCATCATACACCGTTAAAGCGCCAATAGCTGTCATAACTTGAGTACCATTAATTAATGCCAGTCCCTCTTTAGATCTTAACTCAACAATATTTATATTAGCCTTCTCCATAGCCTCTTTACTCGGCACAACTTCACCTTCATACTCCGCTTCACCTTCGCCTATCATGGTTAATACCATATGGGATAGAGGTGCTAAATCACCAGAAGCTCCTAACGACCCTTTTTCAAATACTATCGGATTAACATGTTTATTTACCATTTCTATTAATGTTTCTAATGTGCTTTCTCTTATTCCTGAGTATCCAATTGATAACGCATTAGCCCTTAATACCATAATTGCTCTTACTACATCAGTAGGAAGAGGCTTACCAGCCCCGCAAGCATGTGAAAGTATTAAATTCCTTTGTAATGTTTTACAATCTTCCGTTGATATAGTTACATTAGCAAATTTGCCGAACCCTGTAGTTATTCCATAAACAACCTTTTTATCACGTTCAATAGATTCAACAATTTCTCTTGATTTTTTCACTTTATCTTTTGCTTCTTTATCTAGATATACCTTTTCATCAAACCTAGAAATATCAACAAGCCTTTGTAAAGTAAGATTTTGACCATTAATATTTATTCCATCCATATTAATCTCCCTTTCATCCGGTAGTATTTATAGAAAATTCAGATAATTATATATAATTAAAAAGAGAGGTTATGCCTCTCTTTTTAATGTCGCTATATTTTAATTTTATATCCATATCCATTATTTGTAAACATTTTATGCTTTAATTATCATCACTTATAATTGACATAAACCTTAATAAATCAAGTAGTAGATTTAAGAAACTTATAAATATAGAGTAAGACAATGCTACTACCTCTCCTTCAGATAATCTACTATATCTACATCTACTTTGTATAGATTTCATAATGTAGATAGCATAAATAGAATATATTAATATTCCTGCAGTAGATAACATTAAATCAAACGTTCCAAATCTAAAGAAAAATATATTAATAAACTCTAAGATAACTAAGGCTAGAATCCCACCCCAAATTATAGGTGAAAGTCTCATTATATTTTCCTCTGATGATCTTGCCGCAAAAAAATATGCAAATGCAAATATTAAAAGCACTCCTATTACGCAAGATATAAAAATTTCTGGACCTAATCTAGCAAAATAATATACATAAGTTGATCCAGTAAGTATGCCTAAAATGAAAGCATAAGTATACATGTTAGCCTTATTTCTTATAAATCCACCTCTTTTAGAAAACGCTGAAAATAAAACAACTACAAAAAATGCTATATTTAACATATATCTAAAAGTAGCTGGTATAAATCTTACCCCTATTATACTACCTATAACCAAAAATATAAGTGCTATAAAAAAGGTTTTTAATATGGATAAATAATTTTCCTTTACCATCTTAACTCCTCCTTAATCTTTTAATTAACATTACCACTTTCAGGTATATTATTCAAAGGATAAGAGGTATTTTTTACAAATAATTAATATAATATCTACAATGTATTTACTTTTAAAATTACTTTATGAAGTTTATAAGTTAGTTTTCTATATAATTTTTAACTAATTCCTGTATCATCTCTTTATTTATTGAAGAACTCTTAATACTATTACCAGATAAAATATCTTCTATTAAATCTTTTTTATCATTCTGCAAATTAATTATACTTTCTTCTATAGTACCTTTAGCAACTAATTTAATAACCTCTACCTCTTTTTTCTGCCCTATTCTATGAGCCCTATCAGTTGCTTGTGATTCAACTGCCGGATTCCACCATGGATCAAAATGTATAACTAGATTTGCTGATGTCAAATTCAGGCCAGTTCCTCCAGCCTTTAAAGAAATTAAAAATATATTAACATCTTTACTTTCGTTAAAAGAGTTAACTAATCTAATTCTTTCTTTAGGTAAAGTTTCTCCGCTTAATTTGTAGAACTTAGTATTATTCTTTGCAAGTTCATCTCCAAACATGTCTAAAACAGTTGTAAATTGCGAAAAAATTAATATTTTTCTGTTTTCTTTTAAAGCACTATTTATTATTTTGTGTGCAATTTTAAATTTTCCGCTACCTCCTACATATTCTGTAAATGCCAAAGCTGGATGAAGGCAAATTTGTCTTAATCTTATTAAATAAGAAAAAACTTGAACATTCGAATCTGTTTTTATTTTATTTCTTATATTCTGAATATAGTTTTTGTAATAAAACTCCTGATTCTTCTCTAATTTAACTACTACAGTTCTTTCACTTTTCCCTGGCAAATCTTTCGCTACTTCTTCTTTTGTCCTTCTTAAAACAAAGGGATTTACCAATGACTTAAGCAATAATATACTCTTCTCATTATCTTTATTAAACTTACTATCAAACTCTTCAATCTCGTATAAAAATTCAGGCATTATAAAGTCAAATATACTCCAAAGCTCCTTTAGATTATTTTCTATTGGAGTTCCCGTTAAAGCCAACCTAAATCTAGCTTTAATTTTTTTTACTGCTTCTGCATTTTGTGATTTGTAGTTTTTAATATTTTGTGCTTCATCAATAATACAAATATCAAACTCTTTATCTATAAACTTCTCTAAATCATTTTTTAAGACTCCATAAGTAGTAATTAAACCATTATAACTTTTATAATTCTCAATTATACAATTCCTTTTATCCCCATACACTATTCCTATGTTTAATTCTGGTGTAAATTTTAAAAACTCATCTCTCCAATTAAAAATTAATGAAGTAGGAACTATTATTATAAACTTCTTATCTTTATTACTTGCTAAAAAAGAAATTGTTTGTAATGTTTTTCCTAATCCCATTTCATCAGCTAAGATACCACCAAAACCTAAATTATACAAATCTCTTATCCACTTAATACCGTCTTCTTGATAGGGTCTTAAAATAGATGTTACCTTAGTCGTTAATTCAATATCTTTTTGTTTTAACTCCTTTAGCTTTTCTTCTATAGATTTTAGGCTATCCTTATTATAAATAAATGATAAGTCGCATTTATTTATCAACTCTTTAACAAATGATATTTTTGCTTTACTAATATAAGAAATACCCTTATCTAAGTCATTCTCTAAATTTAATAGATTAATCATATTAAACATATCTCTTAACTTATAATCCATCAAATCAATAAACCCTTTATTTTTAGTTTTGTAAAATCTATTATTATTTTTAAAAGCTTTATATGCTTTTTTAAAATCATCTTCTGATATTCCTTTGATCCCATATGATAATTTTATTGCCCAATCTTCCTCATATACAGTTCCATATAAATCCTCTGAATTATATATATAAAATTCATTTAAGTTTTTAGGTAAGACTATTTGCCCAAACTCAGAAAGTTCATTATCTTTAGAGTTTAAAAATAAGAATAAATTTTCATCATCACCTATAAATCTCATTTTTCCATTACTCTTTATAAAACCATATCTCTCAAAAGCCATTATAAGTCTTTCTTCATATTTAAAATCTCTAATCCATTCCAACACTAAATTATTATCTTTTAAAATGTTAATGACTTTATTTCCATAAATAACGTTTATATCACAATATATATATTCATTTTCTCTATATATAAAATATTTTCCCTGTATGTATTTCCTAAT
>NZ_JACOOO010000048.1:0-26157 GCF_014287825.1 Clostridium hominis | reverse complement strand
GAAAAATTTTAAAATAGTTTTGATATGTATTTTAAAATAGAAATTAAAATACAAAAGTATAATTATGAAGTAATATATAATATATTTTTCAATAAAAAGAAAATTCTGAAAAGTATTAGCTTAAGTAAGTTATAGCTTGAAAAATTATTAATTAAAAATTAAATGGGTTGTACTATTTTTAATAATGTGTTGTAATAAATATAATTTATAAAAAAAGACAAAAATATAGTTAAGGATAAATTGGAGGAATTTTTATGGGAAAAATAACTAGTAAAAATAATGACTTATTAAGAGATTCAAAACAAACAACATCACCTAAAATATATAATCTTTTATTAGATTTAGTTAATGATGGTAGAGAAGATTTAGCAGAAATGGTTCTAAAGATAGATTACTTAATAGAATATGCAAATAAATCAATAAAGGCAAAGGATTTTGAAGAAGCAAAAGAAGCAATTCAAAAGGCTGAGGAAAGAACCAAGATGCTTAGAAGATCAAATGCAGATATAGAACATTTAAACTATTTAATAGAAGGTGTAAATAAAAAGCTAAAGAAGTGATTTCTCACTTCTTTAGCTTTAATTTATATAATTATTTATTTTTTCTATCTCTGTTGAAACCTTTGTTTCTACCGCCGCTTTTACCACCTTTTCCTTTTGAACCAGTAGCAACTTCAACGTTTATCTTTCTCTTATTGATTTTATTTCCTGTACATTTAGTTAATACTTGTTGGTGAATTGCTTCATCAACATTTACAAATGTGAAGTTTTCCATTATATCAATATTTCTAATTTGAGAAGCACCAACCTTAGCATTATCAGTGATATAAGTTAGAAGATTCTTTATTGTTAAACCATCTCTTTTACCAGCTGAGAAGAATAATCTTACATCTTGGCTCTTAGGTGCAACTAAAGCATCAGTTGAATAATCGAATGAAAGTTTAGTATCAAATTGGCTCTTCATTAATGAAGCTATAACCTCAACCGCATCATATCTTTCATTTAATTCTTTAGCAACATCTACAAACTTATCATAACCTTTAGCATCAATTATTGAGCTAACTTCATCTACCATAGTAGTGAATTTATTGTTGTATATCTCTTGAACTGTAGGTACAGATTTCTTTACGATATCACTCTTAGTTGTATTACGGATTTGTCTTAAGTATCCAAATTCTCTTGGAGTGATTATGCTATAAGCAGTTCCTTCTCTACCAGCTCTACCAGTTCTACCGATTCTGTGTACATATGATTCGATATCTTGTGGTAATTCATAGTTGATTACGTGAGTTACACCTTCAACGTCTATACCTCTTGCAGCAACATCAGTAGCTACTAAGAATTTTAAAGCTCCATCTTTAAATTTCTTTAAAGTCTTCATTCTTTGAACTTGAGACATATCTCCGTGCATACCTTCAACCATGTATCCCCTGCTTTGCATAGCAGTTACTAAATCATCTACACCTTTTTTAGTTCTACAGAAGATTATTGATGATTGTGGCATATCAAAGTCTATAAGTCTGCAAAGAGCTTCTAATCTTTGGTCACCTTGCACTTCATAGAAATATTGAGCTATTTTTGATGCAGTCATTTCTGTCTTAGCAATAGCTATATGCTTAGCATCAGACTTTAAGTATTTCTTAGTTAATTTCTTTATTTGTGCTGGCATTGTAGCTGAGAATAATAAAGTTTGTCTTTCTTCTGGAATACTCTTCATGATTTCTTCCATATCTTCAATGAATCCCATGTTTAGCATTTCATCAGCTTCATCTAAAACGAAAACTTCTACCTTATCTAGTGGCAAGTTTCCTCTTCTTATATGGTCTAATACTCTACCAGGCGTTCCTACTACGATATTAGCTCTTTTTAAGTCTCTAGCTTGATGATGAATAGGTGCTCCACCGTATACAGCAACTATATTAAGTTTTTCATACTTTGTTAATTTAATTAACTCATCGTGAACTTGTAGTGCTAATTCTCTTGTAGGTGCTAATATTATAGAAGCTATAGAATTCCTATTTTTAATGTTGTTTATTATTGCACAACCAAATGCAGCAGTTTTACCAGTTCCTGTTTGGGCTTGACCTATTATGTCAAAACCTTCTAAAGTAACAGGAAGACTCTCTGCTTGGATTGGAGATGGTGATGTAAAGCCTAAATCATCTATAGCTCTTAATAACCCCTCTCTTAATCCTAAATCCTTAAATGTTAAATTTGTCATATAATACCTCTTTCTTATTTATATTAATTACTATTTCTCTAGAGTGAAAAATTCATATATTTAAATCAATTTAAATTACGTTACTTTTTATCGACTTTACTAAGTATATAGCAAAAATGATATTTATGCATCAAGTATTTATTGTAAAATAAAAAAAGAATACATGCAACACCTAGGAAAACGTTAGCATTTACATAAAAAGTAATTAAAGGTAAGAATATAGGTTTGACATTTAAAAATAAACCTTTAAAATAATAAAGCGAGATAGCTATTTATTAATAACCAAATAGACTATTGTGTTATTGTGTCATTATGAGTAGGTGGTATTTAAAATACCATTTACTCTATTTTTTTGAAAAAAAAATGACTTGAAAATTCAAGCCATTTTTAAATTACTTAGGTAATTTTGAACATATTATTTTTTCAATTTTAGATGGTAAAGTATCAATCTCATCTTTAGTTAAAGAAGAAGTATCAATTGGAGCATGAATTGTTAACTCTACATTAGCAGGTCTGATCCAAGGGCCATTACCATGTTCCATAATTTTATAAGAACCATTCATAGTTACAGGAATAACTGGAACTTTTGATTTTGTAGCTAATTTAAAGCTACCAGCTTTAAATTCACCAGTTTTATCGCCACGGCTTCTTGTACCTTCAGGGAAAATAACCATGTTATAACCAGACTTAAGATTCTTAATTCCATGAATAATAGCCTCACTAGATTTTCTAAGGCTGCTTCTATCCATAAATACACACTTCATTGCTCTCATCCAAGTTCTAACTAGTGGAATTTTTTCAGTTTCTATTTTTGCAACAAATCCTATTAATACAGGCATAGTAGAAAGATATATTGGAATATCAAAGTTACCTTGATGGTTACCTATAAACAATACAGTTTTATCGTTAGGTACATTTTCAAGTCCAGTAACATTTATCTTTACACCAGCTATTTTTAGCAGTGATTTAGCCCAAAGACTTGTGCATTTATGAATAAGTTTTTTGCTTTCCTCAATTCTATCTTTTTTAATTAAGTAGTTAACTCTAAAAATAAAAGGTATGCTTATTATTAAACTAATAGCAAACCAAATAAACCAAATTATAGTTCTAATCATATTCAATTCAACCCCTTAAATTTATAAACTTATTTAAAGTATACTATAATTAAAACTTAAAATCTATGATTTTATTACTTGATAATATGGCTACAAAGCTCTGGAAATAGTAACTTTCTTTTAAGTTAGTATTCAAAATAAAACCAAAATTAAAGGCTAATATTTGTAGTGAACAACATTTTTTTTAAACATATAATGAAATTAATTAAAAGGTTTAAGGGGATATTAAGATGTCTAAATTTATTCCAGAAAAATTATTTGTAGAGTATAAAGATAAGGTAGATATTGATACTAAAAATAAAGATAGAAAATATACATTAACGCATTCAGATGAAACAGCAGATCTATTTTTAACTATTGGTAAGAAATATGATTATGAGAAAACTAATGAAACTAGAGATGAAGTGCTAGCAGAGTGGAAAGTAGTTGATGGAAGAGATATATTAAGCGTATATCTTCAGGTTAGTTTAGAATCATCTTTAAATAAAACTATAATTAGAGATAAAGTGTTTAGAGAAGAACTTTCATTAGCATTAAATGCAATAATTTATGGCGATAAAGACTTTATAAAGGAAAATTCAGAGTTATATAAGGCTACAGTCATAATTAATTTTAAATCAGATATACCTAAATATAATAAGATTGAAGAGTGGGGAATAGTTATAGACTATTTGGATGAAGAGACTAGGTTTAATAAACATGCAGCTAAATTATACGTAAGAGACTATAAAAATGATGATATAGAAGAAGCGTTAATAAGGGTTTTATCATTATATATAAAAATTCAAGTAAATATTTTTGCGGGTAGAGAAGCAAGTTATTGCTTAAAGGATGCTGAAGTATTATATTCTAAAAAGATAGATAAAGGTGAGTACTTACCAGATGAGTTTGAGGTAGGAATAGGGGTGAAGGTAGGAAATCCTACACCACTATATAATAATTTTATTATTATATTTTTAATTAAAGATAATGTTATTAATATAAAAGATTCTAAGATGATAAATATGTAAAATAAAGACGAGTAGAAAAAATTGACATATATAGATGAATGTAATAAAATATATTTGTTAGTGTGCTCTCATAGTTCAATGGATAGAATAGTCCCCTCCTAAGGGATAGATACAGGTTCGATTCCTGTTGGGAGTACCAATAAAGCCATAAAAATCTTATTTGCTGTAAGGTTTTTATGGCTTTATTATTTAGACAATAACTTTGATGCAACATATGCTAAGGGCTCTAGAGATGATAATTGGTACTCCTAGGATGAACATATATTAAAAGTATTAGAATGGTTACCTCTAAATGAAGGTAGTAATGGGATTGATAGCGGTAATGTTAGAATATAAAAAAAGGAGCAATTAAGCTCCTTTTTTGTTTGATTTATTTTTAGTTTCTTTACCTTCGAAAACTACTTTTAATCTCTCTAATCCAACTATTAGTGCTCCGCCGATTATGAAGAATATAAAGCTAAAGCTTGATAAGTTCATAGCTGGTTTTGCTACCTCTAAAGTTGTAGGTCCCATAAATATTGCATATATAGAACCAATCATAAGTCCTAATATTAAGTATACAGTTTGAGATCTGTATTTCTTTAGTACAAATTTGATAACTTTTATTGTTGTTGCTATACCAGTTAATACTCCTAAACCGAATATTATTAATATTGGTAAGTAAGAAAAATTAAAAGTAAGAACTTCTTTTATAGCACCTATAATTCCAGTATAAAGTCCAAATATTAAAAGTAATGTTGAACCTGATATACCTGGAAGAACCATTGCAGAAATAGCTATCATACCAGCTACAAATACAAATATACCTAAACCAACTGATAAGTTATCTAATGAAAGGTTAAGTCCACCATTAGAAGATGCTGGATTAAAGTAAGTTATAAGAGCAACTACAGCAATTCCTATAATAGCAAATATGATATTTTTATATTTACCAACAATAGAGTCCTTTTCTTGACTAATTATTAATGGAATCGAAACTACTATAAATCCAGTAAATAAGGAACTTATTTCGTAGATTTGAGCATCAAATATTGATGATAAGAATAGTACTGATAATACCATTCCAACTACCCAACCAATTCCTAATTTAAATAAAAAAACTAAAGAATTTTTTTTGTTTTCCATATTATCTCTTGATATTAATGAATTTAGTGAATCTATAAAATCATCATAAAAACCAAGTATAAAAGCTATAGTACCACCAGAAACACCTGGAACACTATCAGCTAGGGCCATAAAAAATCCGCGGATAAAATTAATTATAAACAAATTACCACCTCAAAATATGTTAATTACAGTCATAAGAAATATTTTAAATCAAATACTAAAATTACACAATAAGTGAAATCTAAAAACTAGGTTTTGCAAACATATTTATAAATTACACCAAATATGAATTTATATTTAATTTATTGGAAAATTATATCATATAATTTTAGCGTATGATATAATTAACAATAAAATATTTATATATTATAGGAGAGTGATTATTTTTGGACACGAGTCTCATATGGCAGGTAGGTATACTTATAATTTTACTTATTATGTCAGGATTTTTTTCAATGTCAGAAACAGCATTAATGTCTTTAAGTAAAATTAGAATAAGACATATGGTGGAAGAGGGAGTAAAAGGTGCTAAGCTAGTTGAAAAACTAACGGAAGACCCAAATAGGCTTTTAGGAGCAATACTTATAGGAAACAACGTAGTAAATATAGGTGCGTCTGCCCTTGCAACTACTATTGCTACAAATATATTTGGTTCAGCAGGAGCAGGGATTGCAACAGGTGTAATGACTATATTAGTACTTATTTTCGGGGAAATAACTCCAAAGTCTATAGCGAAGCAAAAATCTGAAAAGGTAGCTTTAAAAGTAAGCAAGATAATTAATATAATTGTTAAAATATTAAAACCTTTTATAGGAATTTTTACTGCTATATCTTCAATATTCATAAGATTGTTTGGTGGAGATCCTAAGGCAAGTGAGCCATTTATAACTGAAGAAGAATTAAGAACCATGGTTGGTGTTAGTGAAGAAGAAGGTGTATTAGAAGATGTTGAAAAGGAAATGATTTTCAATGTTTTTGATTTTGCTGATGCTCATGTTAAAGATGTAATGGTTCAAAGAGTAGATGTAATAGCTGTAGATATAGATGCAAGCTATGAAGAAGTTTTAGATGTAATAAAGACTGAACAGTTCTCAAGAATACCTGTATATAATCAAACTATTGATGATATAGTTGGTATATTAAATGTAAAAGACTTAATTATGGCGGAGAAAAGTTCAAAGCCTTTTAAAGTAGCTGATTACATGAGAGAACCATATTATACTTTTGAGTTTAAGAAGATAAAAGAGCTTTTTAGTGAAATGAAGAAGACAAGAAATCATATATCAGTAGTATTAGATGAATATGGTGGAACTGTTGGAATAGTTACTATAGAAGATTTAATAGAAGAGGTTTTTGGAGAGATAGAGGACGAGTATGATGATTATGAAAAGGAAATAGAAGTAATCAAAGAAGACGAGTTTGTAGTTGATGGAAGTGCAAGACTAGATGATATAAGTGAACTTATAGGTGTTAATATGGAGTCAGAAGAGTTTGATTCTGTTGGAGGACTTGTTATTGGTGAATTAGGAAGATTCCCAGAACAAAACGAAGAAGTTCAATTAAATAGCATAAGGTTTGTTGTAGAAGAAGTTGATAAAAATAGAATAAAGAAAGTCAGAATATATACTTAAGAAGTGTGAAGCAAGCTTCATAAGAGAAATATTGCTTTTAGCAAGAGAAGTATTCAACAAAAGGTGAAAAGAAATATGTCTTTTGGACTAATAAATATGCCTATGGCAGAGGAAACTTAAAATTTATCTTTGCTAAATAGCAAAGATAAATTTTTTTATTAATGAAATATTTTCTTTATCACAAGCTCATATTTATCTTAACAAAGTTAATTTTCTCTTGATAGCTTTAGCTATCACTAAATAGGGTGATTTTATGAATTTTATGGATTTAGCCTTAGCTGAAGCTCAGAAAGCTTATGATTTAGATGAAGTTCCTGTTGGAGCTGTTATTGTTAAGGATGGAGAAGTTATAGCTAAGGCATATAACATGAAGGAGACTAAGAAGATATCTACAGCTCATGCTGAAATATTAGCAATAGAAGAGGCTAGCAGGGCTATTGGTAACTGGAGGTTAAATGGATGCGATATGTATGTTACATTAGAACCTTGCGCAATGTGTGCTGCAGC
Organism: Clostridium hominis; assembly: GCF_014287825.1. Lineage (NCBI taxonomy): Bacteria > Bacillati > Bacillota > Clostridia > Eubacteriales > Clostridiaceae > Clostridium > Clostridium hominis. The sequence goes on along the minus strand of NZ_JACOOO010000048.1, from coordinate 18,567 downwards.
AATAGCTCACTCTAGGATATCTAATTTATATATTGGTACTTTTAATATAGATATGGGAGCATGCGGAACAATATTAAATATTTTAGATTATAATATTTTTAATCATAAAATCAACACAATTTGGTGTTATGATAATAGATGTAGTGATATTCTTACAAGTTTTTTTAAGAATAGAAGAAAAAATAATAAAATAGAGAGGAGTTGATTATGTGAATCCTATTGCTTTTAGAATATTTGGAATGGATATTAGATGGTATGGATTAATTATTGCCTTTGGAGTTTTAGCAGCTTTTGGAGTTACATATATAACTGCAAAGAAGAAAAATTTAGATTTTGATATTATTATTGATGGATTTTTATGGAGCTTTCCTTTAGCTATAATAGGGGCTAGGGCATATTATGTCGCATTTGAATTTGAAAACTATCATTCAATATGGGATATGATTAATATAAGAAATGGTGGAATAGCTATTCATGGAGGTCTTATTGCTGGATTATTGACAGCTTATGTTTTCACTAGATTTAAGAAGGTTAATTTCTTTGAATATATTGATGTTGTAATGCCTGGAGTAATATTAGCCCAAGCTATTGGAAGATGGGGAAATTTCATGAATCAAGAAGCTCATGGAGGACCTGTTACAGAACAATTTATAAGTAAATTCCCACAATTTATTCAACAAGGAATGCTTATAAATGGAACGTATTATCATCCAACATTTTTATATGAATCTATATGGAATTTGTTAGTTTGTGCAATACTTATTTTTATCTTATATAAGAAAAAGCAACAACATGGTATTGTAATTGGAAGTTATATGATACTTTATTCTATAGGAAGATTTTTTATAGAAGGATTAAGAACTGATAGTTTAATGTTCTTTGGATTAAGAATTGCTCAAATAGTAAGCTTAATAGGCATAGTAGCGGGAATAGTGATTATAATTTTTGCTTGTAGGAAAAAGACTAAAAAATAAGTTTGATTTATATGATTAATAGAAGATTATTATATCAATCTTTTGATATAATAATCTTTTGTTTTTTATGAGAGAAGCATATATATAAATAATAAAAGAGCAAAAATAGCAATGTTTTTTAAATATAAAAGTAAAATGTAATCGGTAATATTGACCAATATAATTAGGTTGACCTTTTTTAAGTTGTATGTTAACATATGTTTATAATTAGATAACGTGTCAAAACGTTAGAGTCTAGAGGAATTTATTCTAGTAATTATGGAGAGATGTCCGAGTGGTCGAAGGAGCACGCCTGGAACGCGTGTATAGGGGAAACTCTATCGTGGGTTCAAATCCCACTCTCTCCGCCATAGCCGTGCTAGATGGGGAGTCAGCGGTGCCCTGTAACCTGCAATCCGCTATAGCAGGATTGAATTCCTCACCTAGGCTTTAGTCTATATGGTCTGCCCCTATGCAAGTGATGTTGAGGGTGGGGTCCCACGCGACTTAAGACTATGAACCTCGTCAGGTCCGGAAGGAAGCAGCGATAAGTAGCCCCTGAGTGTGACGTGGATAAATCTAGCCTGAGTTAACTACATAGGTAACGCATATAGATTACTGCCGAAGTGAGGTGCACGGTTTTTATTAAACCTTTCTATGGAAAGGCTTTTTTAATGTTTAAGAAAGTTATTTGAAATTAAGAATTTATTTAAATTCTTGAAGTTAAAAGGTAATAGGAAAGCTCTTGGAGCATATTATCTTTTTATAAAATTCGGTTACTCTTCAATAGGATTAACAATATAGGACAAAAAACAATAGGACAGGAAAATAGGGACATTTCTTCTTACTCAAGAAATATCCCTATTTTTCTGCCCTTTTTTATCTTTCTAAATTAACGAATTGATAGTTTATATTGTTTTTAGGATCAGTGAAAACTTCAGATTCAAAAGTTACAGTCCATTCATTTGAATCTATTTCTGGGAAAGTGGTATCCCCTTCGAAGTCTTTAAGAACTTTTGTTAAGTAGATTTTATCCACAGAGTTAATAAATTGATTATAGATTTCTCCTCCGCCGATTATAAACACTTCCACAGGAGAATTTTTAAAACTGTTGATAATATCGTTAATATTGTGGATAACTTCTACAGTTGGATTGTCCACAGAGTAAGTTTTATCTCTAGTTATTATTATATGTTTTCTATTAGGCAGAACCCCTGGCAATGATTCAAAGGTTTTCCTACCCATAATTATTGTATTACCAGAAGTAATTTGCTTAAATCTTTTTAAATCTTCGGAAATATGCCATAAAAGCTTATTATCTCCACCGATTACATTGTTTTGTGCTGTAGCAACTATTAAACTAATCATTATTATATCCCCAATTCAAATTTTAGTTGTGGTTTAACAGGTTCATAGTCAATCATTTCAAAGTCATCTATTGTGAAATCGTAGAAGTTTGTTTTTCCTTCTTTAAGTATTAGCTTAGGTTGTTTATTACTAGGTGTTCTAGAAATTAATTCTTTAGCTTGTTCTATGTGTCTATCATAAATATGTAGGTTGTCTACAACGTGCATAAATACGCCAGGTTTTAAGCCAGCATGTCTAGCTACCATCATCATTAATGCTACATATTGAACCTTATTAACATGACCTGCAACACAGTAGTCAGAACTTCTTTGATGAAGCGTTACATCAAGGAACTCTCCTCTAACAGACCATACAGTAAGAAATGCGCATGGGTGTAAGCCTTCTGTTTCATCAAAATCTGCATATTGATATAAATCTATAATATGTCTTCTAGTATAAGGTTCATTTTTTAATCCATTTAGTAGTTTATTCATTAAGTCATATTTCTTTACAGTAGCTCCGTATCTTTGACCTATTGTATTTGAATTATTTACTTCCCAATCTCTCCACCACATAATTCCGTATTTTTCTTCTAATACTGATAAGTCATTACTTTGATCCTGATATATCCAAAGAATTTCTTTTATAGCTGATTTCCATGCGGTAGGTCTTAATGTAGTGATAGGGAGTTCGCCTTTAGATATATCATATTTTTCAACAACTTGGTTTATATATATTGTGTGAGCAGGAGCTCCATCCTTATATTTTGGTCTTATTTTATGGCCTTCTGTACTTGTTCCAACTGTAAGAATTTCATTCAGCGTATTTTTAAATAACTCATCTGTTTTTGATACAAAGTTTTTAGTCATAGGTTCACCTCTAAAATCTATTTTAATAGTATTTTATCATAATAATAATAGGAAAGAAATTAATTGCTAATAGTATATAGTGTATTACATAACAAAAGTTAAATAAATAACAACTAAATGGAAAGTATATACATAGGGTTGTTAAAAAAATAACTTAGATTTTAAAGTGAAAATATCTTTGGAAAAGCAAATGTATAAAAGTTTAATATTTATGCAAAGTGTATTGCATATTATAAATGTTATGACGAAGATTAATACTGTTTAATGAGCAAATAAAGTATTTAGATTTTCTGTTAGGGGGAAAAATCTTTAACTATTAATAAATATTGGGTATAATAAAAAGTATATTAAATAGATAAAAAAATGAGGTGAATCCCTTGGCATATACTGCTTTATATAGAGAATGGCGACCTAAAACATTTTATGATGTAGTAGGGCAAGAACATATTACAACTACATTAAAAAATCAGATTTTAAACAATAGAATAGCTCATGCTTATCTTTTTTGTGGAACTAGAGGTACAGGGAAAACCTCAACTGCAAAGGTTTTTGCAAAGGCATTAAACTGCTTAAATCTACAAGATGGAGAGCCTTGTAACGAATGCGAGATGTGTAAAAAGATAAATGAAGGGTTAGCAATAGATGTCACAGAATTAGATGCAGCTTCAAACAATGGTGTTGATAAGATTAGAGATATTATAGATGACGTAAAATATCCACCACAAGAAGCAAGATTTAAGGTATATATAATGGATGAGGTTCACATGCTTTCTGCTGGTGCTGTTAATGCATTCTTAAAGACTTTAGAAGAACCTCCAAGTAACGTAATATTTATTTTAGCAACAACTGACCCACAAAAGCTTCCAATAACTATACTTTCAAGATGTCAAAGATTTGACTTTAAGAGAATAAGCAATAGTGATATAACAGATAGACTTAGAAAGATAGTTACAGATCAAAATGTTATAGCTGATGATAAGAGCTTAAACTTAATTGCAAGAATTTCTGATGGAGCTATGAGAGACTCTTTAAGTATACTAGATCAAGCGATTTCTATGGGAAATGGAAATGTGCAATATGATACTTTAATAGGTATGTTAGGGTTGGTAACAAATGAGCACTTATTTAATTTAACTAATGCTATTATTCAAAGAAGTGTTGAGAGAGCTATAGGAGTAATAGAGGATGTAGTTTTCTCAGGAAAAGATATATATCTTTTTATAAAAGATTTAGTATCGCATTATAGAAATTTACTTATGGCTAAGGTTACTAATAATCCAGAAGAAGTATTAGATATGTCAGAAGAGAATATATCTCTTATAAAAGAGCAGTCAGCTAGGTTGAGAGCTGAAGAGATAATGAGATGTATAAGAATTCTTCAAGAAGCTGAAGGAAATGCAAAACTAAGTAAGCAAGCAAGATTGTATTTAGAATTAGCTATAATAAAAATGTGCAAAATAGAATATGACACATCTAATGAAGTGATATTATCAAGATTAAATAAATTGGAGGAAAATTTAAAGAGTGGTAATATTAAAGTAGTGGCAGCTGAAGGCGTTAAAACTGAAATTGAGAAAACAAAGCAAGCTGTTGCTAATAAAACAGCTAATAAGCAGCCTAATCCTAGTGTTCAGAATATTCAAGGTGGGAATAGTAATTCTACGCTAAGTATTAATGATGTTCAAAAGGCTTGGAAGGATATATTGGATAGATTTAAAGCTAGAAGAGCTATGATAGTATATGCTTCTATATTAACAGGAAGGCCTGTAGCTTGTTCAAAGGGAATAGTGACTATTCAATTCGATAGTGATTATAAGTTAAGTAAAGATAGATTAGATAAACCAGAATACAAGAGTGTAATTAATGATATATTCTCAGAAGTTTTAAGAGAAGATATAAAGGTTAATTTTATTGTAGAAGAAGAAAATAAAAGTGGAAAGAGTACTGAAGATATATTAGTAGAAACATTTGGAGCAGACTTTGTCGATATTATAGATGAATAAGAATGCTTTCATAATTTGATTTTTGAATCATCACTTATAGTAAATTATTTTAAAATAATATATAATAAAGAATATATTTTTATTTCAAGGAGGATATGTTATGGCAAGAGGTGGATTCCCAGGTGGTTTCGGGGGAGGAAATATAAATAACCTAATGAAGCAAGCACAAAAACTTCAAAAAGAAATGGCTCAAGCTCAACAAGAATTAGAAGAAAAAGAATTTGAAGCTTCAGTTGGAGGCGGAGCTGTATTAGTTAAAGTTAATGGTAAGAAGGAAGTTCTTTCAATAAAAATTAAAGAAGAAGTAGTAGATCCAGATGACGTTGAAATGTTAGAAGATTTAGTACTAAGTGCAGTTAACGAAGCATTAAAGAAAGCTGAAGATGAAACAGCTAACAAAATGGGTAAATTAACTGGTGGAATGAATATACCAGGAATGTTTTAATATATATTAGAGGCATACAAAGTAATACCTTTGTATGCCTTATAAATTAAGTGAGATTCAAAATTTTTAATTTTGCTAATCGAACTTACTCCTATGAACGTAGTGAATAGTGAGTTTCATAAATTTGAATTCAAAATTTTTAATTTTGTAATTTAAAACAAAGGAGGTAGGTATAATATGGATTTTTATCCAGTTGCCATAGAGAAATTAATTGAGGAATTTGCAAAGTTGCCAAGCATTGGCCAAAAAACTGCCCAAAGGTTAACATTACATGTATTAAATCTACCTGAAGAAGAGGTAAAAGAATTTGCAGATGCACTAGTAAAGGCGAGAGGAACTATAAAGTACTGTTCTATATGCGGAAACTTTACAGATAAAGACCCATGTGCAATATGTGCAAATCCAAGTAGGGATAAGAATGTTATATGTGTTGTTGAACAACCAAAAGATATAATGACTATGGAGAAGGTTAAAGAGTTTAACGGAAGCTATCATGTTCTTCATGGAAATCTTTCTCCAATGCAAGGAAGAGGGCCTCAAGATATAAAATTAAGAGAACTTGTTGCAAGGATGAGTGCAGATGTAAAAGAAGTTATAATAGCTACTAACCCTAATGTTGAAGGGGAAGCAACAGCTATGTATATTTCAAGAATACTTAAACCTTTAGATATTAAGGTTACAAGAATAGCATCTGGACTACCGGTAGGTGGAGATCTAGAATATGCTGATGAAGTAACACTTTCAAAAGCATTAGAAGGAAGAAAAGAAATATAGGCTAATTATTATGAATAGAATTTGTTGAGGATGTTAAAACTAATAAGTAAAAATATCTTTGGGAGGTTCTATGAATAAGAAGAATATATTAGATTTTCTTTTAGTTAGATATGAAAAAGAAGAGCGTATAAGTAAAGAGATTTTAACTGAATTAAGAGAGACTATAAATGAGATGGAAGCGGCAGAAAGTCTGTTTAATATTACAAATGACCCTCAGCTTATAGAAGCAGCTATATATAAGGAAGAAGCAGCTAGACAGAGATTTGATTATTTGTTTAAGATTGCAAAGAAAGAATATATAGACAGTATGGAAATATAATATATAAATTGGTATAATATAGCATAATATTAATAGTGTATATTATTTGGAGGGTTTATTATGGATATGGAACTTATAATTTACGGCTTGATAGGATTAGCTTTATTATTTTTAGTTATTAAGCTTCTTAAGTGGCCAATAAAGATACTTATAAATGGATTGGTTGGAATATTACTATTATATCTAACTAATTATATAGGAGCATATTTTGACTTTTCTCTAGTAATAAATCCAGTAACAGCGCTTATTGCTGGATTTTTAGGAATACCAGGGATAATATTTTTAATAATATTTAAATTGTTTTTTTAAAGCTACAGGGAACCTATTTTAAATAGGTTCCCTGTAGTTTCATAGATGGGAGTTAGAATATTTTGAATTGCCAATGAGTGAAAAGCTTTTATATATATATTTTATGGATTAATATAAAAAGTGTTACTATAAAAAATCAGGGTGTAAGCACTACATCCGCTTACACCCGTTTTTATAAATAACCACTATATATAATGATTATTTACAGTATTAATTTGTCCAATATATATACAAATATACGTGTAAATTGTTGTAAGTTAGATTTTAAAAATATATAATTTAAATTATATATTTTTATTTATACAAAATAGATAAAATAGCTGTAAATTACGAAGTGAGATAATAGTAATTTTAAGTTATTATAAAAAGGAGGAGTGTTTATGGCAGCTGGAAATGGAGTTAATTGTGCATATTGCCCTGAACTTAAAAAAGGTACTTGTGATGGAAAAGGTAATGGATGTGTATGTTATAAGTGCCCTAGACATTTAGGTCAATGTATATGTGTTAAATACTGCAGAGAAACAGAGTCGGTATTAATTTTTGATGAAGAATAGAATTTATTAGATAAATCTTATGTGGTAACATAGGATTTTTTTATTACCATCATTTCATAGGAACAATAATTAAATAATATAAATATTATAATAAAAATAAGATTATATAAAAGAAAAGGAGGCAGAAAATGCACAAGAAACTTTTTATACCGGGACCAGTAGAAGTTAGAAAAGAAGTATTAGAAAAAATGGCCACTTCTATGATCGGTCATAGAAGCAAAGAAGCTTCAGAATTACAAAAGTCTATTAGTAATAATATGAAAAAAATATTTTATACAGAAAGCGAAATACTATTATCTACAACATCCGGTAGTGGTCTTATGGAAGGCGCTATAAGATCATGTACAGCTAAAAGAGCTGCAGTATTTTCTGTTGGAGCCTTCGGAAAAAGATGGCATGAAATGGCTGTTAGTAATAATGTCCCAGCAGACATTTATGAAGTTGATAAAGGAAAAGCAGTAAATGTTCAAGAGATAGATAAAGTATTAGCTACAGGGAATTATGATTTTTTAGCAGTAACTCATAATGAAACATCTACAGGAATAATGAATCCTATAGAAGAGATTGGGGAAGTAGTTAAAAAATACCCAGAGGTTATATTTGCAGTAGATACAGTAAGTTCCGCTGCTGGAAGCAAGGTTGAAGTAGATAAGTGTGGAATAGATATATGTATAACTTCAACTCAAAAGGCAATAGGGTTACCACCAGGAATGTCTATATGTACTTTTTCAGATAAAGCTATAAAAAATGCTGAAAAGGTTAAATTTAGAGGGACATATTTAGATCTATTAGCTTTGTATAAATATATAAAAAAGAAGGATTATCAATATCCTTCAACACCATCAATATCACATATGTATGCACTTGATTACCAGTTAGATTATATTTTAAATACAGAAGGGCTAGAAAATAGATTTGCAAGACATATTGAGATGGCTAATATAGTTAGAGAATGGGGAAAAACTTACTTTGAATTATTCCCAGATGAAAGATATATATCAAATACTTTAACAACTATTAAAAATACTAAAAATATAAGTGTGTCAGATTTAAATAAAAAATTAGGTTTAAGAGGATTCCAAATATCTAATGGGTATGGAGATTTAAAAGAAAAAACATTTAGAATAGCTCATATGGCTGATTGTACAGTCGCCGAGGTGGAAGAGTTATTAAGCAATATAAATGATATATTACAATTAAAATAATTGTAACTATAGATGAGAGGAGGGGGCTATATGATTAAAGTATTAACAAATGACGGCTTACAACAAGAGGCTATTGATAATTTGAAACTATTGGGGATGGAAGTTACTAATTATCATTATAGTAAGGAAGAATTAAAAAATATTTTAAAAGACTTTGACGTTATTACTATAAGATCAGCTACTAAAATAGATTCAGATATATTAGATAGCTTAACCGATGAAAGTAAGCTTAAATTAATAATAAGAGCGGGGGTAGGTGTTGATAATATAGATGTTCCTTATGCTAAAAATCTAGGAATAGAAGTTAGAAATACTCCTAATGCAAGTTCAGATTCCGTTGCAGAACTCGCTATTGCGCATATGTTTTCTGTTGCTAGATTTTTAGCAGATTCAAATTTTACTATGAGAGTCGGTAGTTGGAATAAGAAAGAATATCAGGGGATAGAGCTTTCGGGAAAAACTCTTGGAATAATAGGAATGGGACGTATAGGAAGAGCATTGGCTAAAAAGGCGTCAGCAATTGGAATGAATGTAGTATATTACACAATTGAAGGTAAATATAATGATCTTAGTTACAAATTTGAATCGTTAGAAGAACTATTAAGAACATCTGATTTTATTTCATTACATGTTCCTTATGATAAGAAAATAGGTCCTATAATTGGCAGAAGCCAATTTGAGTTAATGAAAGATGGAGTTTATTTAATAAATTGTGCTAGAGGTAAAGTTGTAGATGAAGATGCATTGTTAGAGGCTCTAGATAATGGAAGGGTAGCAGGTGCTGGAATTGATGTTTTTGAACAGGAGCCTACATTAAATAAAAGGTTAATAAATCATAAGAGAGTAAGCGTAACTCCTCATATTGGAGCATCAACTAAAGAGGCTCAAGACAGAATAGCTAATGAAGTAGTGAATATAATAAGGAACTTCTTTAGTGTAAAGTAATTAAGGGAGGATATAAATTAAATGGCTATAATAAAACCTTTTAGAGCATATAGACCAGTTGATAGCTTAGTAAAATATGTTGCAGCTCCACCATATGATGTTGTTAATAGTGAAGAGGCTAGGGAATTAGTAAAAGATAATAAATACTCGTTTTTAAGAGTTGATAGAGGTGAAGTAAATTTACCTAGATATATATATAAATATGATAATAGAGTATATGAATGCGCCAGAGACTTGTTAGATAATATGATAAATGAAGGAATATATATTCAAGATGAAAAGCCAATGTTTTATATCTATAGACAGATTATGAACGGAAAAAGTCAAACTGGATTAGTTACATGTGCATCAATAGAGGAATATATAGAAAATAAGATTAAAAAGCATGAAAATATAAGAGATGATAAAGGTGTAGATAGAGTAAAACATATAAAATATTGTAATGCTCACACTGGACCTATATTTTTAGTTTATAGAGAAGATAAAACTATAACAGGTATTATAGAAAAATATATTAATCTAGAACCTACGTATAATTTTATGGCAGATGACAATATAACTCATATTGTTTGGAAAATTGATGGAGACGAAGATATAAAATATATAATGGAATCATTTCATAATATAGAAAATTTATATATTGCAGATGGTCATCATAGGATAGAGGCTGCGGCTAGAGTTGCTATGGAAAATGGCAGAGGGTATAAGAAGCGTGATGAAATAAATTATTTTTTAGCTATAGCCTATCCAGATACTGAAGTAAATGTATTAGATTATAATAGAACTGTAAAAGACTTAAATGGATATACTAAGGAAGAATTTTTAAAAGAAATTTCTAAAAAGTTTAGAGTGGAAAAATCTTATGGGAATAAACCTATATCACCAGAAAGAAAGCATATATTTGGAATGTATATAGATAAAGAATGGTATGAATTAGAGGCAAATTCAGAGATAATAATTAAAGATATAAACAGTGAAAGCTTAGATGTATCAATCCTTCAAAATAATATATTAGGGCCTATTTTAGGAATAGACGATCCTAAGAAGTCAAATAGAATTGAATTTATTGGAGGAATAAGAGGATTAAAGGAATTAGAGAGAAGAGCAGATACAGATATGAGAGTCAGCTTTTCATTATATCCTATTGAAATGAGTGATATTATGTCTATTGCAGATAAAGGAGGCATTATGCCACCTAAATCAACTTGGTTTGAACCAAAACCTAGAAGCGGGATTTTTATTCACAAATTTAACTAGCGACAAATGACAAGTTAACAGTGACAAGTAAGTGAAAAAACTGCTTACGCAGTTTTAGAAAAATCATTTTTAAAGTCAGCAATGCTGACTTTATTCATTTAATTTGTCAATTATCACTTGTCACTTTTAACTAAAATTAAAGTTTTGTTATCATTGATTTTAGTATAAATGTAGAGTTTTTAACTCCAATAGGTGTGAATTTTTCAAAGTCCATATGAGCTCCGTTGTTTGCATTATCAGATATTGATCTAATAACTACAAATGGAATTTTGTTTAAGTAACAAACGTGAGCTATACTTGCACCCTCCATTTCGCAAGCTAAAGCTGCAAATTCAGATTCAAGCCACTTAATTTTATCTATAGAAGCAACGAACATATCACCTGAAACTATTCTACCAGAGAAAGTTTTGAATTCTGTAGCTTCTTCACAAGCGGATTTAGCTGTTTCAATAAGCTTAGAATCACATTTAAAATCAAATGTATCTAATCTTGGAATTTGACCCATAGGATCTCCGAAAGCTGTTGTATCCATATCGTATTGAACTAAGTTCTCTGCTATAACTACATCTCCAGGATATATATCTTTTCCTATACCACCAGCAACACCAACATTGATAACTGCTGAAACATTATATTCAGATGCAAGAATTTGAGTGCATATTGCTGCATTAACTTTACCAATACCACAAACTACAGCTACAACATCTTTTCCCCATAGCTTACCTTTGTGGAATTTCATATTTGCCTTAACTTGAACGTCTTCTAAGCTCATATCTTTTAAAAGGATTTCTAGCTCTTCAGACATAGCGCCTATTATACCTAATACCATAATAAGTCCTCCTTAATATAATTTAAAACAATATTAGTCTACGACTATTATAATAGTTATTTTATATTTTTAGTAGCTTTGTATAAAAATTATGTAATTCTTTTGTTATTGTAAGAAATAAACATTGTATATGAAGAGGTAATAGTCTAAAATAATAAAAAATAATATACAAAGGAGAGTAAGGTAAATGGCGTTAAGTCCAGTATGTAGAACAGGATTACTTATAGGAAATGAAGGATTAGATACATTAGCCAAATCTAAGGTTATAGTATTTGGTGTTGGTGGTGTCGGAAGCTTTGTAGTAGAAGCATTAACTAGAGCAGGGGTAGGAAATTTAATTTTAGTAGATAATGATACAATATGTATTTCAAATTTAAATAGACAAATTCATGCTACACGTAATACAGTTGGCATGGTAAAAGTTGAAGCTATGAAAGAAAGAGTTTTATCAATTAATCCAGAATGTAATGTAGAAGCAAAGCAAGTATTTTTAAATGCTGATAATATTGCAGAAATAATACCTACTGATGTTGATTATGTGGTTGATGCTATAGATACCGTAACATCAAAGTTAGCTTTAGCTAAGTATTGTTATGAAAATAATATAAAAATAATGAGTTCTATGGGAACAGGAAACAAAATGGACCCAAGTCAATTTAGAGTTACAGATGTATTTAAAACAAAGGTATGTCCTCTAGCTAAGGTTATGAGATCAGAGCTTAAGAAAAGAGGCGTTAAAAAATTAAAGGTAGTTTACTCAGAAGAGATGCCTATGACACCAGATAAAGGTGATGCAGTACCATCAGGTAAGAGACAAACTCCAGGAAGTATGCCATTCGTTCCACCAGTAGCAGGCATGATAATTGCTGGAGAAGTAATAAAAGATTTAGTTGGAATAAGCAAATAAATAGGTTGTTCGTTACACTCACAAGGAGAAATGTCGCCTTTGGCAAGAGAAATGTTTTGCTTACGCAAAAGAGAAATATATGACTACGTCATAGATAAATATTAAGCAGGTTGAAGAAAAATGTTTGTTGAATAAAGATAAACCGATGCTTACGGCTAATTAGTATATTTGCCGTAGGCATATTTATCTTCATAAAAGATGAATATTTATTTGAGCAAAGGTAATATTTCTCTTAGCGTAACTAATATTTATCTTACGAGCTTAACGAGTAACATTAACGTCTATTGTATATTTTTCACCTATTAAGTTATAAATAATGTTTTCTAATGAACTTTTGGTATTTGAAATAGCTTGATCTTGCAATGATTCATTAGTCATTTTTAATTTAAACTCATCATCGAGTTTTGTTCTTAAATCTCCAAATTCTTCAGAAGAGAGTTGGATATCTCCGAATCTTAATAATCCTAGTTCTGGCTCAGAGTATTTTGTTTTAGTTTCATCTATATTAATGCTAAAAACTTCAGGTGGTGAAATTGACATAGTAATATGTTTACTTGAATTATCTAATATTATATCGGTAGTAGTGATATTAGAGAAATCAACTGAGTAGGAACAATTAGCGAAAAACGTTATAGTTTTACACTTCTTAAATACTTCTAAATCCCAAAGGCTTCTATCTATCAATATACTTTGACTTAATTCAACTTCTAAAGGAATAAGCTTATTTACACGCTTAACTTCATTAACTAAAGTTTCTTCAGTTAATATAGTAATATCATTATATATGTCTAAATAAGAAATCATATCTTTTAGTTTATATGAATATCTAAATCCTAAAAAAATTCCTAGTGATAATATTATTAAAGAAAGTATTATTGACCTCTTAAAATGAAATTTCTTTAATTTTTGACTTATCAATCTAAATATAAAATCACTTCCTGTATATAATTATTTTAATAAAATATATTATTGTGAAGAAATATATATTACAAAGGAAAATAAAGCTGATATAAATAAATTTTGAATATAATGTTAGTTGAGTTTTATGTAAAATTATTTGTATAATAGGATAAGACAACTAATTTTTAGGAGATTTACTATGGAAAACCAAAAAGAAATATATATTGAGTTAGTTAATGGAACATTAAATGATTATGTTATTAAAGATAAAGATAAAATACTTATAGGAAGATTTACTATAATTGAATTAGACAAAGAGAATAAGAAGTGTAACGTAAAGTTAAAGTTCTATAGAGATAGAAATTATGATTTATTAAAAGATGCAATAAAGTCTATATTAAAAGCTATATTTAAGGATAATGATATATTTAAGGCTAATTTTATAGTTAACGAAAATACTAATTTAAGTCCATTTTTAGATATGGGATTTACCTTAGAAGCGATATTTACTGATAATCTTTTTGTTAAGGGAAACTTTCAAGATGAATTAGGATTAGGAATAAATAGGAATGAGTATATTAACTGTAGTAGGAATACTATAGTGGAATTAGAAGGCCGTAATATAAAAATTAGGAATTTTACTCCTGATGATGCTGAAGAACTTACGGAATATTATATAAGAAATAAAGAACATTTAAAAAACTTTGAACCAACTAGGGATAGTAGTTTTTATACATATGAAACTCAAAGAGAAATATTGCTAGAGAGTTATAAACAATTGATGACAGGGGTAGGTAGTGACCTAGGAATATATAAAGACAATAAGCTTATAGGAAAGATAAAAATTTCTAATGTTGTCTATGGAGTATTCAAGAACGGAATAGTTGGTTATTCAATTGACAAAGAGTATGAAGGTAAGGGATATATGAAGGAAGCTGTAAAGTTAACTTTAGAATATGCTAAGAATTATTTAGATTTACATAGATTAGAAGCTTCAATTCTTACTGACAATCTTAGATCTAGGGGAGTATTATTATCTTGTGGATTTGAAGAGGTAGGATTAAATAAAAACTACTTATACATTAATGGTAGTTGGAGAGATCATATAACTTTTTATAAGATAATATAGTTTTTAAAAAAGTTTTGCTACTGAAAGATTTAGAATTTCTATTAATATATATAAAATAAAAAAAGCTAAGTTAGACTTAGCTTTTTTTATATATAAAATTAAACTTCAAAATTTACTACTGCAGTTTCTCCGGCAACAACTGAACCAGATTCAACTGGAGTGATTGATTTAGCTGCATCAACATTAGTTATTAATATTGGAGTAGCTAAAGATAATTCTTTGCTTAATATAAACTCTCTATCGATTTTTATTATTGGAGTACCAGCTTTTACTTTTGTTCCTTGTTCTGCTAATTGTTCAAAACCTTCACCGTTTAGGCTAACTGTATCTACTCCGATATGAACTAATATTTCAAGTCCGTTTTCTAAAGTCATAGCAAAAGCATGCTTAGTTTTAAATATTAAAGAAAGTTCTCCATCAGCAGGAGCAACTATAGTATCTCCAGTAACCATTATAGCCATTCCATCACCAGCTAGTTTTTGTGCAAAAACTTGATCTGGAACTTCAGATAGTGGAATTGCATTTCCTGTTGCTGCTGCAACTAAGAAGTTTTTTGGAGCTTCTTCAACTTTTGATTTTGATTTAAATAAATTCTTAAAAAAATTAGCCATACTATTTCCTGAATATATCAGGAAGTCACTTCCTTTCTCAAAGCAAATTATTATTATAAAAATAAAAGGCATAAGTTTAATCTACTAAGAAAAACTTATGCCTGATTTAACAGTAACATATTTTAAATTCATTATATATATTTAAAATAATGGTGTCAATTAAAAACGATAAAAAATTACTTGAAACCGTTGACTAAAAATAAATAAACATGTAAAATGAAAAAACACAAATTAAATATCATTTAAATATGAGGCGTGCGACCATAAATACGGGCATTAGCTGAAAAGAATATTTCTATATACTTTTCAGCTTTTTTTGTGCCTGAAATTATATATTACATTTTAATTTAGCTACGGTGATTATTTAAATGGAAACAATAAACAACTAAGGAGGAATAGTGAATATGATGAAGTATTTACAAAAATTAGGCAAATCATTAATGCTTCCAGTTGCAGCTTTACCTGTAGCTAGTATACTAATGGGTATTGGTTACTGGATAGACCCTACTGGTTGGGGGGCAAATAGTGCTGGAGCAGCATTTTTAATTAAAGCTGGTGGATCATTAATTGATAACATGGGAATTTTATTTGCAATCGGAGTTGCTGTTGGTATGTCAGATGATAGTGATGGGACAGCTGGTCTTGCAGGTCTAGTTTCATGGTTAATGATAACTACATTATTATCACCAGCAGTTGTAGCAATGCTTAAAGGAATAGATGTTTCAGAAGTAGCGCCTGCATTTGCTAAAACGCAAACACAATTTATAGGAATAATTGCAGGTTTAATAGGAGCTAATTCATATAATAAATTCAAGAATACTAAATTACCAGATGCATTAGCATTCTTTAGTGGTAAGAGATCAGTTGCTATAGTTACAGCAACAGTGTCAATTATTGCGTCAGGGATATTATTCTTTGTATGGCCAATGGTATATGGGGCATTAGTATCTTTCGGTGAAGCTATAATTTCAACAAATGCAATTGGGGCGGGGATATATGCAGCCCTTAACAGATTATTGATACCGACAGGTCTTCACCATGCGCTTAACTCAGTATTCTGGTTTGATGTTGCAGGAATTGATGATATTGCTAAATTCTGGGGGCAAGCACAAGGTGGTGTTTTAGGTCAAACAGGTATGTACATGACAGGATTCTTCCCAGTAATGATGTTTGGTTTACCAGCAGCAGCTTTAGCTATGTATCACACTGCTAAATCTAAAAATAAAAAGGTTGTAGCAGGTTTATTACTAGCATCAGGTTTATCTTCATTCTTTACAGGTGTTACAGAACCATTAGAATTTGCATTCATGTTCTTAGCTCCAGGATTATATGTAGTTCATGCTTTATTAACAGGGGTATCAGCTGCAGTTTGTGCGATGTTACCAGTAA
Organism: Clostridium hominis; assembly: GCF_014287825.1. NCBI lineage: Bacteria > Bacillati > Bacillota > Clostridia > Eubacteriales > Clostridiaceae > Clostridium > Clostridium hominis. The sequence goes on along the minus strand of NZ_JACOOO010000048.1, from coordinate 1,822 downwards.
GAGCGGGATTTAACTTTAGTGCAGGTTTTGTAGATTGGTTCTTAAGTTTTAAGGCGCCAATGGCTCAAAATCCAATTTGGTTAATAGGTATTGGTTTAATATTTGCAGTTATTTATTATGTAGTATTTAGATTTGCAATTACAAAATTTAACTTAAAGACTCCAGGTAGAGAAGATGATGAGAATGGTGAATCAAAAGCTAAACTTTCAAATAACAACTTTACTGAAGTTGCTTCTATAATATTAGAAGGATTAGGCGGGGTTGAGAATATAGTATCTGTAGATAATTGTATAACAAGATTACGTTTAGAAATAAAAGATAATACAAAAGTAAATGAAAAAGTTATTAAGTCTGCTGGTATATCTGGTATAATTAGACCAGGTAAAACAAGTATACAAGTTATAGTAGGAACTCAAGTACAATTTGTAGCCGATGAATTAAAAATGCTATGCAAGTAAAGTATAGCTATATAATTTAAGAAAAGTGAATGATAAAAAAAGGTGTAGTTTGTTAACTACACCTTTTTTAGTACTAATAATTATAAAGGGGATTTAACTAAAAGATAAAATTATATAATAATGGGGAAATTTTATATGGAAACAAGAATTAATAAGTTATTAAATTTTTTTCAAAGATTAGGAAAGGCTGTAATGACCTCTATAGCAGTCCTAACAGGGGCAGCATTAGATATTACGGCCTTCTTTGGAGTAAGACATGGATATTCTTTCTCAGCTGGATTAATAGATTATCTATTGAATTTGAATTTAGCAGAGAAATCTGTAGAACTATTATTAGTAGGAATTATTATTGGAATAGTCTACTTTATAATATTTTATTTCTTTAATAATAAAATTTGATTTAAAAACTCCTAGCAGGGATAAAGAAGATAATGATATTGTTGAAGTGAACAAAGTTGAAGATGAAATCAATATATATATAAAACTCAAGATAAAGAAGCGTCAGTTAAACCTTTAATATTTAAATTAGATAAAATGGCAGAAGAGATTATAGAAACAGTTAGAGGAAAATATAATATTGAAGATTTTGACTCATGTATTACTAGAGTAAGATTAAAATTAAATGATGGCAGTAAGATAGATAAACTAAAATTAAAACGAATAGGTGTAACAGAAATAATAAGATTAGGAAGTAATAATGTACAAATGATGATAGAAAATATGGCAAATCCCATTATAAGTAGAATGAGAAAGTCGATAAAAGAATAAGAGCATATAAAAATAAAAAAGAAGAGATGAATAATCTTTTCTTTTTTATGGGAATATAAATATATGTTATAAATTAAAGGTTATAAAACATAGTATAAAAGTGAATATAGATTGAATAACTTATCCTGGTGTATCAATAGTCGGAAAAAGGCTAAAAATGTAGAAAAACATAAAAAAAGTGAGAATAAATAAAATAATAGAGCAAATTTAAAAGCATCTATATTTATCAAGATGGTATTATAGGTTGTGTTCTTCGGGAGCAAGGCTTCTAGAAAGAATAAAGATTCTAAGAAATTAAGTTGAAACTTTTCAAAAAAAGTGTTGACATAATAATTAGTAAGTGATAAGATAAGAAAGTCGCTTGAAGCGATAACAAAATATGGTCTTTGAAAATTGAACAGAATATAGTTAAAATAAATCCAGCAATTCTTTTGAGAGTTTTTAAAATATTTAAAGACTCAAAGTAATTTGAGCAACAGATTAAACTTTTTATTGAGAGTTTGATCCTGGCTCAGGACGAACGCTGGCGGCATGCCTAACACATGCAAGTCGAGCGAGTGGAGTTCTTCGGAACAAAGCTAGCGGCGGACGGGTGA
>NZ_JACOOO010000010.1:0-27643 GCF_014287825.1 Clostridium hominis | reverse complement strand
TTATAATAACTCTTCTTATTTTATCTTTACAAGGATGTGTATTTGATGATCCTAGATACTTAAATATAAAATCTAAACCTAATGATTATTATTACTCAAGTTTAATATATAAAAACTTAAAAAATGATGAACCTTTTACCTTAAAGGTATTTGATACAGATTTCTATAAATATTATACAGTAGATGAAGAAGATAAAGATATCTTATTAAACTTTTTTGAATCGTTAAATAATAACAATTATCTAACCGAACTAGAAACTTCTGAAACAGCAAAATATGAACTATGTATAGAGTTTTCTAAAGAAAAATATGTAATTAACATCTATGATGATTCATCAGTTACTCTTTATCCTTGGGATGGTCATTTTTCAGAAGATAAAATCACTATGGAAGGGGTTTCAACATATAACAACCTTTATTCCTTCTGCTCTTACGTAATAAATAAATCTCACCAAAGGGAAAATAATTAAATTTATATAATAAATAGGTGATACAACTAATAATTTTTACGTAGTATCACCTATATATATTTTCAGATTATCTTTTCAAATCGCTTAACAATTCAAAAACTCTCTTATTCATTAAAGGGTGTAATGCATATGGTGCAATTTGATTTAATGGTTCTAATACAAATTCTCTTAAATGCATCTGCGGATGAGGTATTATTACAAAATCATCATTACTAACTATATTGTCAAATAGTATTATATCTAAGTCAATTGTTCTTGGTCCCCATCTTAATTCTCTAACTCTATCCAATTCTTTTTCAATGCTTAAAAGTTCTTTCATTAATTCTTGAGGAGTTAATAATGTTTCAACCCCTATAACAGTATTTAGGAAGTCATCTTGTTCTTCATACCCCCATGGTTTTGTATCTATTATTTCAGCTTCTTTTATAACCTCTACATATTTAACTTTAGCTATTTTCACTATAGCATCTTCTATATATTTCTTTTTATCTCCTATATTGCTACCTAATGCTATATACGCAATACTCCTCTTTCTTGAAGTTTCTACTGCAGCATAATCTAAATGTCTATTTATAGGTGCCCATGGCTTTTTTAGAAGAACTTTAACTTCTTTAACTATTTTGTACTCTTCTAAAACAAATTTCGCTATTTTATCAACTACAGTCTCAATTAAATCACAGCTTTCTTCTTGAAAAAGCTTCTCTACCTTATGACATAGCTCTCCATAATGCACTGATTTAGTTAAGTCATTATTCACAGCACTTTCCTTAAAATCTAAAGATAATTCTAATGAAAGAATAAACTTTTGTCCTAATACTTTTTCTTCTTTAAACACTCCATGATTTGCAAATATCTCAATATCTTTTAAATATACTTTATCCATTCTCTTACCCTACTTCGCCTTTAAAATTTTATCTGTCATAACTGCTGCTCTTTTATTTTCTAATACATCATGTACTCTTATAAATTCACAGCCTTTCATAATTCCCATTACTGTAGTAGCTACTGTTCCCTCTACTCTTTCATTAACAGGAAGATTTAAAGCTAATCCTATCATTGACTTTCTAGAAGTGCCAAGAAGTACTGGATAATCTAATTCTTTAAGTCTATCAACATTATTCATAACAATAAGATTTTCTTCATAAGTCTTTGCAAATCCTATTCCTGGATCTAAAATTATATTATCTCTTTTAACTCCAGCTTCTAATGCAATATTTATACTTTCTTTTAAGTCTTCTAATACATCTTCAATAATATTATTATAAGGTTTATCTTCTCTATTATGCATTAATATACATGGCACATCATACTTAGCTGCTACCTTTGCCATATTTTTATCTTTTTTAAATCCCCATACGTCATTAATTATATCAGCACCTGCTTTTATAGATTCTTCTGCAGTCTTGCTTTTATATGTATCAATAGATATTATTATATCTAAATTTTCTTTTATAGCTTTTATTATAGGAACTACTCTTGCTATCTCTTCATTTTCATCCACATATAAAGCGCCAGGTCTCGTAGACTCTCCACCTATATCTATTATATCAGCACCTGCTTCTACTAATTGTCTTGCATGCTTTATTGCCTCTTCTACCTCATTATACTTACCACCATCAGAGAAAGAATCTGGTGTTACATTAAGTATCCCCATAATATAAGTTCTTTCTCCTAATTCAAACTCCTTATTTCCTATTTTCACATTATCACCCCTTATATAATTCACAATTTTAAATTTACAATTTAAAATTTCAACTTAAGAATTAGTAATTAATTTTTAAGTTTTTCTTTTCATCGCTCCAATAACATTCATCAATGGCTTTACAGCTAAAGCATTCCCTTGAAATCTTATCGCTTTTATATATTATAGCACCTAACTCATCATCATTCTCTCTTCTATGTCCTTCAATAGATTTTAAAATTACCTCTTTCTCTTCTTCTGTAAAATCTATATCTTTTAAAATTTTTTCACTTAACTCTACACTAGCAATATGATGCGGAATTCCTTCTTCATATTGCTTTACTCTTCCTATATCATGTAATAGTCCTATAGCATATATTAACTCTTTTGAGAATGATAAACCTTTTTCCAAAACCATAATATATGCAATTCTAGACATATCTATAAAATGCTTTAAATCATGCCTACAAAACTCTCTTTTTTCCTCATACCTTAAAAGCTTTTCTAAACTTTCCTTATATAAACTATTATTTAAAATATCATCTACTTTTTTCAAAGCAACCCCCAATCTAGTTAACAGTTAATAATTCACAAATAAAAGTTAATGTTAAAACTACTTTAGTAATTTTTAAAATTAAACTATATGTTTTTGAAAATTCCCAAGCAATTCTCACCTTAACTCTTCACTTTTAACTCTTAACTTTTAATTAACCCCAATACTTCTTTTCTTAAATTTAAATCTTCTTTAAAAATGCCTCTATATGTTGTTGTAATAGTTTTAGCCCCTGGCTTTTTAACACCTCTCATAGTCATGCACATATGCTCACCTTCAATTACAACCATTGCACCTTTAGCATCTAAGTTATCCATTATTGCATCTGCTATTTCTGAAGTTAGACGTTCTTGCAATTGAGGTTTTTTAGAATATAATTCTACTGTTCTTGCAAGCTTTGAAAGACCTGCAACTCTTCCATTCGGTATATATGCAATATGCGCCTTACCATAAAACGGTATTATGTGATGCTCACACATTGAAAAGAATGTTATATCTTTTTCTATTACAAGATCATCATTATCTACTTCAAATGTCTTAGATAAAATCTCCCTTGCATCTTTACCTAATCCACCAAATATCTCTTCATACATCCTAGCTATTCTATCAGGTGTTTCTAAAAGCCCTTCTCTATTTACATCCTCACCTATCCCTTCTAAAATAAGCTTGGCTCCTGCTAATATCTTTTCTCTATCCATTTTATTTATACCTCCCTAACTCCTATATGCTCTTCATAAGTTTTTCTAATATCTTCAGTAATTCTACTTTTAAATTTACACCCTTCAATTTCAGAAACTTTAATTACTCCTACTAGTGAATTAGTTAAAAATATTTCTTCAGCATTTAGTAGTTCCTCTTTTGAAATTTCTTTTTCATATACATTGAAATTGTCTATTACATATTTTCTTATAATACCATTTAATAAACCACACTTTTCTGAAGGAGTATAAATATTATTATCTTTTATTATAAAAACATTTGTTGTACAACCTTCAGTTAAGCAGTTGTTCTCATTTAAAAAAATAGCTTCGTTATATCCTTCTAAGTTTGCCTTTTCGTATTCTAATAAGTTATCTAAATAATTAATAGACTTTATATATGTTAAGATTGATTTGCTATTTCTTATGTTGTTAGCTATTTTCACTTTAAATCCTTTTTCATAATTGTCAGGTTTATACTTAAGCTCCCTAGTTGAAAAAATTATATTTTTCTCTGTTACAACTAATTTTAAAGCTAAATTATCTAACTTATACTCATTTATTTTTTCTAAAACAATATCTGACTTTATATGCTCCCCTAGCGACAATTTTGTAATTCCATCATTTAATCTTTCAATATGCTCTTTTAAAAAATGAGGTTTATTTTTTATTAATATCGTCTCAAAAACACCTCTTCCAAAAAAAGTTCCACTATCTATTAAAACATTATCTTCATTAAAAATTACTTTCCTCACTATAACACCTTCATTAATGCCTTCGCTTTATCTAAAGTTTCCTCATACTCATCTTCTTCAATTGAATCATAAGTTATGCCTCCACCAACTCCGAAGTAAGCTTTATTATCCTTCTTTATTATTGTTCTTATTGCAATATTAAAATCAGAATTTCCTCTAAAGTCAAAATACCCTATACATCCAGTATATATATTTCTCTTTAACATCTCTAGTTCTTCAATTATTTCCATAGCTCTTATTTTAGGAGTTCCTGTAATAGATCCCCCTGGGAAGCATTCTCTTATAAATTTAACTTCTGATATTTCATCCTTTAACTCTCCTTCAATCGTAGAAACAAGATGAAATACTGTAGCATATTCTTCTAATTTAAATAATTCAGTTACCTTTACTGTATGAGGTTTACATACCTTACTAAAATCATTTCTTTCTAAATCTACTACCATTAATAATTCTGCTTTATCTTTTTCACTATTAATTAATGCTTCCTTATTTAACAAGTCCTCTCTGCTATCTTTTCCTCTAGGTCTCGTCCCTTTAATCGGTCTAGTATGTGCTTTTCTATCCTTAATTTGAATAAATCTTTCAGGTGATGAAGATATAATTTGAAAATCATCATAATTAACAAATGCTGAAAATGGTGCTTTATTAATACTTCTAAGACTTTTATAGATTTTTATAGAATCCTCATTAGACTCACATAAAAATCTTTGAGTCATATTGGCTATATATACATCACCACTTCTTATATATTCTTTCAATCTCTTAATTTTATCAATATATTCTTCTTTAGAAAAATTTGAATAAAACTTATTATTTTTTGTTTTATCCATATCATTTTTGCTTATTAAATCCTCTCTTGATTTATATATATTAATATTTTTTTGTATAGTATCTAATATTTTTTTAATACTTTTATTAGAATCCTCTTTTACCCCCAAGGCCGTTAAATACTTTTTATTATTTATAAGATCAAATATTATTATATTATCATAGAATTTAAATCTCATATCCGGAATCCTAAAGTCTTCTTTAGAAATATCCTTGATATCTTCTATTATTCTACCAGCATCATAAGATATATACCCAATAGCACCACTTATTAAAGGTACTTCTATATCATATTTAAAGTCATACTTTTTAATAAGATTTTCTAAAACTAGAAATGGATCACCATTGCAAACTCTTTGTCCATTAATATAACTTTCCCTACCATAAGCTTCAAAAGTTAAAAATGGATTTAAACCGATAAATGAATACTTAGATAAATCCCTATCTTCTTTAGAGCTGTCTAGTAATATACTATTATTATCTTTAAAGCAACTATAAATTTCAAATATATTTAAATCTGTGGAAAACTCTTCTATCTTAAAATTCATTCATTAACCTCTCTTTTTATAGTTTTTACATATATCTATAAAATTTTTCAACATAGTATGTCCTTCCTCAGTCATTTCGGCTTCAGGATGAAACTGTAAACCATAAATATTATAATCCCTATGTTTAATTCCCATAATTACGTCATCTGTAGTTTTACTAGTAACCTCTAAATTTTCTGGAAGATTTTGATTTTTTACAATAAGAGAATGATATCTAGTAACCCTTAAAGGATTCTTTACATTTTTAAAAATACCATGTCCATTATGTTCTATATAGCTTATTTTCCCGTGTATTGGTTCTTTACCTTTAACTATATCACCGCCAAAATAATGACCTATACATTGATGTCCTAAACATATACCTAATATAGGTATATCACATTTAAATCTATCTATAATATCTAAACTTAATCCAGCTTCTTTAGGAGACTTTGGCCCAGGAGAAATTATTATTCCTTCTAAGTCCATATTTTCGATTTCTTTTATCGTTATTTTATCATTTCTATATACTATAATTTTTTCGTCAAGCTCTTCAAAATATCTTATAAGATTATAAACAAAAGAATCATAATTATCTATCATTAAAAACATAATTTCCTCCAAATTCTTCGGCATTATTTTATCTTTTGTGCTAAAATAAATAATGACTAAATTATATCATAGCTTTCTATGACAAAAAACAATTACTTGAAAGGAGATTACAGTAATTATGGTACTATGTGATTTTCACACTCATTCAACAGCTTCAGACGGCTCATTCTCTCCATCAGAAGTAGTTAAAAAATCTTTTGATAAAGGAGTTAAGTACTTAGCTCTAACTGATCATGATACACTAACAGGTATAGATGAAGCTAGAAATATGGCTGAAAGTTTAGGAATGATATTTATTCCCGGAATAGAACTTTCTACTTCTCATAACAAGGAAACTGTACACCTACTTGGTTTTTTTAAAGGTGATGATTATAAAAACATTGAACTAAATAACTTTTTACAAGAATTAAAAGATAATCGTATAAAAAGAGCTGAAGAAATAGTTGCTAGACTTAAAAAGTTTAATAATATTGAAATTAAAGTAGAAGATGTTTTAAGAAATGGTAAAGATACTATCGCTAGACCACATATAGCTAAAACTATAATAGAAGCAGGATATCCTTATGATTATGATTATATTTTTAAAAAATTTATAGGTGATGATTGTCCAGCATATATTCCAGCTAATAAAATGTCTACCGAAGAAGGAATATCTCTTTTAAGAAAATATAATGCTAAAATATTTTTAGCTCATCCAGTTTTACTAAAGAAGATATCCGTTCATGATATTTTGCCACTTGGAATAGATGGTCTTGAAGCAGTTTATGCATTAAATACTTCTGAAGAAGAAAAGAGATTTAGAAAATTTGCAAATAAAAATAACTTATTAATTTCTTGTGGATCAGATTCTCATGGTATGGAAGATGATGGAGGACATGGTTCTTTAGGTTCTATGAGTCTTGATGAAGAAAGTCTTGAAAAGTTTATAAGTGCAGTAAGATAAAAAGCTAGAAGGTTTAATCCTTCTAGCTTCTATTTATTCTTTTACTTTTCAACTAAGAAAGTTTTGTAACCTCTCATTGTTTCGTATATGTCTACTTTACTTGATACTTCCCAAGGAGCATGCATATTTTGTAGTGCTACTCCACAATCAATAACTTCCATATTGTACTCTGCTAAAATATAAGCTATAGTACCTCCGCCTCCTTGGTCTACCTTTCCAAGTTCAGCTGTTTGGTATGAAATATCATTCTTATCCATTATATCTCTAAGCCAAGCAATAAATTCTGGATTTGCATCATTACATCCAGACTTCCCTCTAGCTCCAGTATACTTACTAAATACTAATCCTCTACCGAAATAAGCAGTATTTTTTCTTTCATACGCAGAAGCGTAGTTAGGATCAAAAGCAGCTGTTACATCTGCTGATAACATAGCAGAATTAGATAAAGCACGTCTTAGCTTCAATTCTGAATAGCAACCTAATCTATCCATTATTTCTGCTACTGCATTTTCAAAGAATCTTGAATGCATACCTGTAGCCCCTTGACTACCTACTTCTTCTTTATCAACCAATAATACAACAGAAGTTTTTTCAACCTTATCTAAATCTAATAAAGCCATAAGTGATGTATAGGCGCATATTCTGTCATCTTGTCCATATGCCATTACCATGCTTCTATCTAGTCCTAAATCTCTCGCTCTTCCTGCAGGAACTACTTCTATTTCAGCTGAAGTAAAATCTTCTTCTTCAAAATCATATTTATCTTTAAGTAATTTTAATATATTAGCCTTAACAGCATCTTTCTCTTCTCCATCAAGCGGAATATTTCCTACAAGAACATTTAAATCTTCACCATGAATAACTTCATTAGCTTTCTTTTGAAGTTGTTCTCCAGATAAATGAACTAAAAGATCTGATATTCCAACTACAGGATCATTATCATCTTCACCTATTACAACATTTATTTTAGTTCCATCTTTCTTTACTACAACTCCATGTATCGCTAATGGTAATGCTATCCATTGATATTTTTTGATACCACCATAATAGTGAGTATCCATTAAAGCCATTTGACCATCTTCATATAAAGTATGCTGTTTTAAATCTAATCTAGGTGAATCTACGTGAGAACCTATTATTCTCATTCCACTTTCTAACGATTCATTTCCTATTAAAAATAGTACTAAGGCCTTATCCTTATTGTTTAAATAGACCTTGTCTCCACTTTTTAAAGTTTCACCATTTTTAATTACTAAATTTAAATCCCTGTAACCTTTTTCTTCTGCCAATTTTACAGCTTCTAAAACGGATTCTCTTTCTGTTTTACATACTGACATATAATTTTTATAACCCTCACAGAAATTAAAAATGTCTAATCTTCCTTTTTCATCAAATTTTAGCCATGCATTTTTAGTTTTTTCTTCACTCATTTTTATACCCCCATTTAAATTTTAATCGCTATCTTTAGCCATTCTACTTTCTATTATATCTACTGGTGTTACATCAGACATTAGTGAATGTCTATAATTAACAGCTGCAGCTTCAATAATAACAGCAATATTTCTACCTGGTCTTATAGGAATTCTCAATTTCTTTACACCTACTCCAAGAATTTCCTGCATTTCCTGATTAGTACCTAGTCTATCATAATCTCCATCATCTTTCCAGTGTTCAAAATGCATTATAAGATTAATACCTTTTGATTGAAGTATTGAGCTTACTCCATACAATGATGGTATATCAATTATTCCTATTCCTCTTACCTCTAACATGCCTATAGTAATTCTTGGCGATGTACCTATTAGCGAACCATCAATTTCTCTTATATCTACAGCATCATCTGTAACAAGTCTATGTCCTCTTTTTATAAGTTCAAGAGCTGTTTCACTTTTTCCTATTCCACTTTCACCTGTTATTAATATTCCAATACCATATACATCTACTAATACACCATGTAATCTAGTTTCTGGTGCGAACTTATCAGCTAAATATATTGTCATTTTGCTAATAAAATTAGTAGTAACCATATTACTTCTTAGTAGCCAAGTTTTGTTTTTCTTAGCGGCTTTAACAAATTCATCATGCGGCTCTAGACCTCTTGTAATGACAATACAATTGGATTTAAAGCTAAAATACTTTTCAACTCTCTTTTTACGTAATTCTGGTTGCATAGCATCTATAAAAAACCACTCGGCTTTACCTATTACCTGTAATCTTTCTGGCGCAAAATAATTATAAAACCCAGCTAACTGTAATCCCGGTCTATTAATATCGTTTACTGAAATCTCAACATTTTCATCACCTTGAACTAAAATTTCTAAATCAAAGTCATTAATTAACTTTCCTACTGCAACTGACATTTTACTCTCCTTAAACTATTGCTTTTTCTTCAACTCAACACCTTCTAATTGAACTCTAAAGTTTGCTTTAACGTTATCAATATATCTTCTTCTTAATTTTTGTTGCTCTTCTTTTTCTTCTGCATTTAATCCTTCTTCTTTATCCTTTTTATATAACTCATTTATTCTTTTTATAACATCATCTATTGGTGCTTTTGTATAATCCATTCTATTTTCTTCCTTTCTTCTTGTGTATTTATTCTTATTTTACATTTATTTATCATTAATATCAACTTATTAGTTGTTTTTTATTTTAATCCACCTTTTTCGTCATATAGTCATATTTCAATCTTATTTTCGTACTTATTTTAGATAAAATATTCTTCCTTATTTTGTATGTTTTTGTAATATTTTGTATAATTGTTTTAATTTACATTTATTTAGAGTTTGATATAATTATTATACGGATGTAATATTTTATCAAAAGGATGTGAAAAAATGAAAACAAAGTCGCTACATAGAAAAATCAAAAAAAATAAATTTTATTTAAATTTTCTTCTTAATTATTTATCTCCAAGTAATATACTTATTATTTACCTTTCTCAAAACTTAGACAAACTAATTTGCAAAAAGCAAAAACGTATCTATATTAAATATAAGAAAAAATCTACAAGATCTGTAGCGAGATATAGAGCTGCTTAATTACTTTTACTAATTTACACCAGTCTAAAGTATTAAATTCCATAAGATAAAAAGAAAAACACCTCTTAACGAGGTGTTTGACTCTCAAATCATGTCCCAACATGCCGGTCACTTATATACTCACACCTGCAACTCGCAGGTGGGTTTCACGCAATTTACTTCTGCCATCTTCTAATGTTAAATGAAGCCCGACATCCATAAATTTATTGCAAATCCCGTAAATATAATGTAGGTTGAATATTATAAGCTAAGCGCACATCTCAGGATTTATTATGATTTAATTATATCAAATTAATTTATAAGTTCAATAGAAATTTTAAAATTTCTTATTGAAAAGTTTATCCAATGTAATCCTTTACCACTTCTTCTATTGATATATCGCTATCTTCATTTGTAAATAGCGCCATAAACTGTACATACTCTGCAGATTTATCTTTCATTTGAAAGGCCATAAACTCACCTGCAATATTAAGATCTTCAGTTATATCTTCAACTATAGATAATACCTCATCATTACAAAAATCATATAAGTATGGTAAATAATATTCTTTTTCCCACTCATCACTTGATTCATCTTCACACTCTTCATTAGCATATGCTTTTGCTGCTTCTAATAAATCTTGGTCTAAATCAAAATAGAAATTAACTAATAATAAATCTTTTTCTGACTTTAATACTTCTACATCCCCAAGTTCATTTTCATTTAAAAATTTAACTATTTCATTAACTTTCATTTGAACCCTCCAAATTAATAAAGTAATTTCTTATATTCTTTTTTGACTGCTAAAAACTCCTTATCATCTTCTACAAGATTTAGTTCTTCTTTTCCATCTACATCATCAATTCTAAAAACATAAACATCTTCTGACTCTTCATCATCAGCTGGAGCTAACAATAAATATTCTTGTTCTTCTAAAAATATTCTTGCAATAGCTTCAAATTCTACTTTATTCCCTTCTTCATCTAAAAAAGTCATTATTTGCTTTTCTTCTTGTGCTAAATTTTCTTTATCCATTCTTTTTCTCCTTTAGTTTAATTAATGGTATTATAATAATACAAAATATAAAATACTACAACTATTAAGCAAGTCTTTATTATATATTATTTAATTTATACTCTAATCTATAATTACAGCACTTAGAAACATATCCTTTTACCTTTCTTTCTGCTGCATCTCTTCTCTTATGTACACATACTAATTTTCCGCATTTTCTGCAGTAAATGCTATATATTTTAATGTTCTTTTGAGATATATCTTCATTCATAATCTTATAATTAAATGTTGCTTTATTGGTTATGCTACATTTTAAACACATGGATTTAAAAAACTTATTGTGTCCATTACTTATCCCTGTTTTTGTATCACAATAATAATGTAGATATTCATGTATTATAACTTCTTTTACTACTTCTTCTGGAAAATTACCATCAAGTAATCTTTTCGCAAATACAAATTTTAAAGGCTTTATTGTGTCTTTTTCTTTTTTATAAAAAAAAGCACCCATTCTCTTTGTAGCTCTATTGGAAATTTCAATCTTTAAATTACAAGGATAATCTAAAATTAACCCTATCTTATCAATCTCATCTTGTACTTCTTTTATCGTCCATTTTTTCATCGTTTATTTCTCCATTAACTATCTATATAAGAAAAGTAGATTTAAATTTTTTAAACCTACTTTTCTTATATAGTTAATTATAATTAATAATAATATTTCATAAATCTACTATTATAATTACATATATTAACTTTTCTATTATAGCATATTTTCTCCAAATCTGTATAATGAGTGACAATTTCCATCTCTACATCTGTTGTATTACAAATATTTTCTTCTGGTAAAACAAATGTAAACATTCCTCCATTAATATTTTAAAACATCGTTTTACCTTTTTTCTCCTATATATACTTTTCTTGCCTTAAAACCTTTTAAAACACCATCCTGAAATACTAATATCCCTACTGCAATAGTCTTATTAGGTAAAACATTACATAACTTCACATTAACTATAAGTAGTCTACAAATACAAATTTCCAACAAATTGATCCTGTAGATTGCTGTAGGTGTATTAATTTGTATATCTTTGAGCAAAATTTTAAGAGACTATTTTTAATAGTCTCTTATATTATAATAAATACGTATTACTTGAAACTCATTTTTTAACATCAATACCATCCTAGCTTTTTTAATATGTCAATAGCTTCTTCAACAGATATATAACTACTTTGTTCTAAGATAGATGAAATTACATATTTGTTCTTTAAAACAATAGGCTGTTCTAATATATTATGATTTTTAATATATTCACTTTCCTTTTCAACTACTTTTTCATTTTTATCTAAAACAACTATCCAATTATTATTAAATAAAAATAATAGTTTTTTATAACATTGCCTAAATTCATCTAATTCACCTAGACTGTCTGGCATATATATGGCTGGTCCATTATTAACATCATTAGATAATACTTCTATACTAGGGTATACAACTATATCTTTAACTATTTCTAACATATGATTACTTTCACTAGGTGTATACCCTAACTGTGAATTAATTATATTGCATAAATACATTATATTAATAAATGGATTTATTTTTTCATAGCTTAACTCTTTTTTTAATAGTTTTTCAATATTTATATTATTCTCTATAATAATTTTAGCGATATTATCAAAACAACTCTTTAATTCTTCAAATTTATTTTTTTCCAAACTAACTAGTATCAAATTTTCTTCTATTTTATCACTTTCATTAAACTCTTTTATAACATCAATTAATACTGCTTTAGTATTTTTAACATTTTTTACTTTTTGTTGTAAGTGCCTAATAAAAATTGTATAAGAAATCCCATCAATATTTACATTCTCTGATGCTATCACTAAATACTTAATTGGATTAAAAGTAATATTAGCAAATTCGTGCCAAACCTCTATTAAATTCATATAGCAACTATCTAAAAGTAATACCTCAACTTTTTTCTTTGTTGTTTTATATAAATTGTAAAATACATTTACTAGCGAATCTAAGCTCATTAAATAAGGTCTTTCCTTGGTAAAATCTGTCATAGCTCCAATAAACCCTGCCCCATGTCCTGATAGTACTATCATTATATAATCTGATGGATAATTATTTATTCCCCATAAAAGAAAACTATAAAGAGTTTGGGAATCAGCCATATTTACATTTTCTAAAACTTCTACTTCATAAATTCCATGATTATTAATAAGGTATCTTCTTACTCCACTCCATCTTTCCTTCTGATTGATATATATAGGTCCTCTTAATTTTTGAACTAACTCTTCATTAGCCCTTGCCAATTGTATTACTATATTAAAATTATCATTTATATGCTCCATCTTAAGATTTTCAATAGCCTTAGTTATTTCAGGTTCTAATTCATTATTTCCATTAGCATATATTAACACTGTCCATTTATTAGTCCTCATATTCTCTTCCTTTATGAACTTCACTTTTATAATCCACTATTGTAGAATAACTTGCGTTAACACTTTTTACTATTATCTTTTTATCTTTATATAGCTCATACTTTATATTTAATACATAAATTCCATCTATATCGCTAAATGTATGACATATTGCCTGCATTTCATTTGCATCCTCATAAAAAGCAACTACTATAGCGCCTTCAATAGGATATCCATAACTATCAATAATTTTTCCGTATAATATTACATCTTTTACTGGATTTACTTCTATATTGCATTTTTTAGTACGTATATTTCTTTTATTGTTTATTTTTCTCCATCCATTAAAACTTGTTATTCCTATTACTTCATCTCTATAGCTATAATTATTAAATCTAAAAGAATAATTGCCCTTTTGGTCTGTAATGCATCGTTTTAATGGTATCTTTTTATTTTCTAATATACGAAATAGAACTACAATAGCCCCTTTAACAGGTATATTGTTGCAGAAAATTTTCCCATAAATATTAATTTCTCTACTATATCTATATTTATCTCTTCTTATCTTAATAATATGTTGTTTACTTAATTCTAGATAAATCGGTTCAAGTAATATCTTTTCGCCCACTTTTTCACCTCTTCCCTAATTTTAATAATTTAAATTTATTTATGAGAAAATCCCATAATAAGCCTACTTTTATTCTTATTATGGGTTTCTTATATACTCCCGTTAAAACTGCTCATCCATTATCTTATTAGTTTTAACTGCTTTGACCTTGATCTTCTTTTCATTAAATATTTCATAAGGTAAATTGACCATATACTCTCCATCACTATCTGTAAATACATGACAGTATCCTACTTCATTCCCATTATCATTTGTATAAAAAACTTTTACTACAGCATTCTCAACAGGATTGTTATTATCGTCATAAACCTTTCCATGTATAATTATATCTTCCACATCTTTAATAATAATATCTTGTATTTGAACTTCAGATCTTTCTTTTATTGCCTCATTACTTAAGTCTACTTCCACAAACTTTAATGCATATGACATTATATTCCTCCAAATAATATATATCTTTTTTATTCTCTCTAATATAATATATCTTTTTTTATTCTCTCTAATATAATATTAATATCAACAATAAATGTTACTTTTTCAAAGAATATATAATATTTTAGAAAATAATATTACTTCATCCAAAAGGTATATATTTTTGATAATTAATATTCTATTTCAACATTCACTTCTATTGCATTACTCTTGTTCTTATTTAGTCTCTTAATAGAACAATAATATTCTTACATCATATATTGTATTATGGATATTTTGTAATCTTATGTTTAAAAAGGAGATAACACCATGTTGATAAGAAAAATATATACATCTTTAGATGATTTTAGTGAAGGTATACTATCACCTGAACTAAACTATTCAAATTCCGAAAATAAACTACATCTATTAAATAAAGATATAACTTTTCCATTTATATGGATTCCAAATAATAATGGAACTGTTTCTAAAATTAATTCATTAACTGGAGAAGAGATAGCCCGTTATATTGTATGGCCATCAAAAGATAAAGCAACATTATATAATGGTCCATCCAGGACAGCTATAGATCTTGATGGTAATTGTTGGGTTGCTAATCGTGGATTAGGAACAATTGTCAAGATAGGTTCTAAGGAAAATTTACAATTTGAAGATAGAAATAAAAACGGCATTTGCGATACCTGCATAGATTTAAATAACAATGGTATTATTGATGATAATGAAGTGTTACCTTGGGGAGAAGATGAATGTGTATTAAAAGAAATACTATTATTCGGAGATAATCCTGGTGCTTATATTCCTGGTACTTATTCTAAAGAATATAGTAACTCTATCTTTCCAAGAGCACTTGCAATAGATAAAAATAATAATCTATGGGTTGGAGCTTATGACTTAAAAAAATACTACAAAATAGACTGTATTACTGGTTCAATTTTATCTGTTATTGACCTAAATGATTGGAATCATCATCCTTATGGTGCTGTAGTAGATAAATACGGCTTTCTCTGGTCATCTAGTGGTCCTTCAGAAGAAAAAAACCTCATAAAAATTGATACCAATAAAGAAATTGTAGTTTCTAAAATATCTAATCTACAAGAATTAACGCCTTATTGTTTAGCTCTTGATAAGTTTGATCATTTATTTATATCTGGCTGGACTTCAAATAAACTTGCAAGACTTAATATAATAAATAATAATTTAGATTGGGTATATTCTGATAGTAAGAATCTTAATAACAGTAGGGGAATAACTTGCACATCTGATGGAGATGTGTGGATTGCTAATAGTGGAAATAATACAGTTGCACGTTATTCTAATAATGGTAATTTTATTATAAGTATTCCAGCTGCTAAAAATCCTACAGCATTATCTGTTGACAATATGGGCAATATATGGGTTTGTGGTCTGACTGATGAAAAAATATATATGATTGATTCTTTAGCAAACACTATAAACCTAGTTAAGGATATACCAAACAGTGATGGTCATAATGCTTATTCTGACATGACAGGTATTATATCAAGAACAATTACAAACAAAATTGGTAGATGGACTGTTATATATGATAGTAAATCTATTAATACCCTATGGGAAAAAATATCTTGGGATTCTGAAGAACCTACTGGAACATTAATTACTGTAAAAGTAAGAACTTCAATAGATAAAATAAATTGGTCAAACTGGAAGCTAATCTCTAATAACAGTTCCTTAAAAAGTATTTTACCTGGAAGGTTTTTGCATATAGAAGCTACATTTAAGATTATATCAGGTAATATTAGCCCCAGCCTCTCTAAAATAATAATAGGATTAATGAATGCCCCTGCTAAAGAAGAGTTAACTAGCACTAGTAATATCCTAAACTCATATGATTTATCACTTCACTCAGAAAGTGAAAGAATAATAGATATAAATTCTGATGTCCTATCCATTACAAATAAAGATAATAATAACTATATTAATCCACAAGATCAAAACGATAAGACTAGTATGTCCTCTAATTTGCCATCAAATAAAAAAATCAAACCAACTCGAGGTATAATCTTCTAAGTTATTAATCTGCATTTAAAATAATATAATTGGCTGTTGAGATAACAACAGCCAATTATATTATTTATACATTTTATTATAATACTTTTTATATTCCCCTAACTTTATATTATTAATCCAATCCTGATTATTTAAATACCATTGTATAGTTTTCTTCATTCCAACATAAAAATCCATTTTAGGATACCAACCTAGCTCTTCATTTATCTTGGTAGAATCAATTCCATATCTTCTATCATGACCTTTTCTATCTTCTATGAATTTTATTAAACTTTCATCAATGGTATAATCAACATTTTTCTTGAAATAATCTATAATACTTTTTACGATATCAATATTAGTTCTTTCATTTCTTCCACCAATATTATAAACTTCTCCTATTCTGCCTGAATTTATAACCATATCTATAGCTCTTACATGATCTTCAACATATATCCAATCCCTAACATTTAATCCATCCCCATATATAGGCAATTCTTCTTTCTCAATACAATTGTTAATTATCAATGGAATCAATTTTTCTGGAAATTGAAACGGTCCATAGTTATTAGAACATCTAGTAATATTTACAGGCATCTTATAAGTGTCATAATATGATTTAACTATCAAATCAGCACTAGCTTTACTTGCAGAATAAGGACTATGCGGGTCTAAATTGGTATCTTCAGTAAAATATCCTATATCTCCAAGAGATCCATAAACTTCATCAGTTGAAATATGAACAAATTTTACTCCCTCTTTCCACCTTCCATCCTTTTCCCATACTTCCTTTGCAGCATTTAATACTGTTACTGTTCCAAGCACATTAGTTTTTACAAAAACCTCTGGATTATTGATACTTCTATCAACATGGGATTCTGCTGCAAAATGAACAATATAATCTATAGTGTACTTTTTAAAAATTTCTTTAATCAATCTTTTATTACATATATCACCTTTTATAAAGATATATCTTTCATCATTCTCAACAGATTTAAGGTTATCCAAATTTCCCGCATAAGTTAATTTATCTAAATTTATAATTTTAATATCACTATATTTCTTTAACATAAATAAAATGAAGTTAGAGCCAATAAAACCAGCTCCACCTGTTACTAAATAGGTTTTCATAATTAATTGTCCCTCTTACTAATTGATGATAAATATAAAACATATCATCTAAATTTATTTAATATTTCTATCACATATTCTATTTCTTCATCTTTCATACCAATAAATAATGGAATACTTAACTCCTCTCTTGATATAGTCTCTGCAATTTTAAAATCTCCAACTTTATACTTTAATTCACTATATGCCTTTTGTAGATGTATTGGTATTGGATAGTGTATTAATGTTTCAATTCCATTTGATATTAAATAATCTTTCAATCTATCTCTCTCATCACAAAAAACAGGAAAAATGTGATATACATTTTCATCATTTTTAGCTTTTAGTGGTAATTTTATTCTATTATTTTGTATACCATTATAATATTTCTCAGCAATTTCTCTTCTTTCCTTTGTCCATATATCTAATTTTGATAATTTCACTAATAACAATGCAGCTTGAATCTCATCTAATCTTGAGTTTAATCCTTTTATTTCATTATAGTATTTTTTATTTGATCCATAATTTCTTATTGAGTATGCTTTATTAGCAACATCTTTATCATTTGTGGTAATTGCACCACCATCACCCAAAGCCCCTAAATTTTTTCCTGGATAAAAACTAAAAGCAGCAACATCACCTAGATTTCCGACTCTATTTTCTTTAAAATACCCCCCGTGAGCTTGAGCAGCATCTTCTATAACTTTTAGATTATATTTGTCAGCTATTTTTATAATATCATCCATATTAACAACTCTGCCATATAGATGCACTACTATTATTGCTTTAGTTCTTAAAGTTATTTTTTCTTCAATCAATTTGCTATCCATATTTAATGTTTTTATATCCGGTTCAATAAAAATAAGTTTTGCTCCTACAAAACTCACTGCTAAAGCTGTTGCAATATATGTGTTTGATGGAACAATAACTTCATCACCTTCTTTTATTCCATAAGCCATCAATATAATCCTTAATGCATCTAATCCTGAAGCTACTCCTACACAATATTTCGTACCGCAGAATTTTGCATACTCTTCTTCAAACCTCTTCAATTGTTCCCCCATAATAAACCACTGTGAATCTAATACCGACTCAAATCCACTTATTAATTCATCTCTAATCCCACCATGCATTACTTTAAAGCTTGTAAATGGTACTAACATAATTTATTCTCCTTGTAAATCTCATTGACTTCTTTTAGAAAAACATCATAATCTCTTAAATATTCAGACTCATCATATTTATCTGAACAAAGAACTAATAATACACAATCATCAGAGTAATCAAACATTTCATTCCAAATCCAAGGTCCTATCATCAATCCTTCATACTCATTATTCAATACATATACTTCTTCTTCTCTACCATTTTGTACTTTTACCTTTAAAGAGCCCTTTAAGCATATCAATATTTCATAAAGGCTTCTATGACTATGATTGCCCCTTTTTTTATCCTTAGGTACTCCATATATATAAAAAATTCTCTTTATTTCATATGGAATATCTATCTTTCCTTCAATGGGAATTAAATGTCCACATTCACTTGAAATATTCTTAAATTTAATTAAAGCAACATTATACATTTTATTTCTCTACCTTATTAAAGAATTTAATCTTTTATACTTCTTAATATTTTATTCTTTATCTTAATGAAGATAATATCTAAATTTCCAATCAGAAATGATATTTTTTTTATTATAGAATAATTATTTAATTCGAAACTTTTAATATAAATATATCTTGCTTTCTTATAGCTATAATAATCTAACTGCTTTTTATATTTAAATATCTCTTCATTGTAACATCTAATTATATCGTCAATTAGTACAGTGTCTTTTTTATCTTGATTGCTAATTCCACTACCTACCCTATACTTGATACTTACTATATTAAAAAAATCCATTTTGCATCCATTTCTAGTTACTCTAAGCCATAATGGTAAATCATTCAAATGAATATACCTTTCATCTAACATACCGTATTGCTCAAAAAAATCTTTTTTAAAAAACACACCTGGATCTATTAAAGTACCTTCAGCACATAATTTATTATAAAACTTTTTAGAATCATTACCTTCTATTAGTTTAGATTTAAGAGAATCCATAATATTTTCTGCATTAACTAAGGGCTTCATGTTAATATCACACTGTAAAAACTTCGTAGTAATAATAATACTGTCATTATTATTAAAATAATCTGCCACATTTGATAAAACATTTTTTGAGTAAAAATAATCATCTGAATCTATAATCTTAATATAGTTACCATTTGCTACTAATAATGCTTTATTAATATTTTTTACAATTCCTAAGTTCATTTTATTTTTATAAATAATAACGTTCTTTATATTTCCATTATTATTTATATCAATATACTTCTTAAATTTGTTTAAATCTATACCATCACTACAATCATCTGCTATAATTAGCTCAATATCTTTGTAATCTTGATCTATTACTGATTTTATTGTATCTTCTATATACTGAAGATTTTTATAAGAAAGAATTATTACACTAAATAATATATTATCCATCCCATCACCTTTTCGTCAAAATATGCTATTATTATTTAATAATATTACTTACTAGATTTACCCTATATCTACTCTTCAATAATACTTATAAGATATTTACCATACCCTGTTTTCATCAATGGTTTAGCTAATTGCCCTAACTTTTCTGCTGTAATCCACCCCTGCCTATAAGCTATTTCCTCTAAGCATGCTATATATATTCCATGTGTATCTTGTATTACTTCCACGAAATTGGCTGCTTTCAACATTGAACTATGCGTTCCTGTATCTAACCAAACCATTCCTCGCCCTAATCTTATTACTTTTAATTTACTCTCATCCATATACAATCTATTTAAATCTGTTATTTCTAACTCTCCTCTTGGTGAAGGCTTTAATTCTTTTGCCTTTTTTATAACTGAATTATCATAGAAATATAGCCCTGGAACAGCGTACTTTGATTTTGGTCTTGCCGGTTTTTCCTCTATTGAAATTGCCTTATTATCTTCATCAAACTCGATAACTCCAAATTCTCTCGGATCCTGAATGTAATATCCAAATATTACTGCTCCATCTTTTAAACTTGCTGCATCTAATAAATAATCAGTTAAATTTTGTCCATAGAAAATATTATCGCCTAAAATCATAGCTACAGTATCATCTCCAATAAACTCTTCCCCAATTATAAATGCATCTGCCAGCCCATTAGGCGTTTTCTGTATCGCATATTCTATAGTTAAACCTATCTCTAAAGAATCTTTAAACAACTTTTTAAAATAACCTATATCTCTTTCTGTTGAAATAATTAATATTTCCTTAATTCCCGCTAACATTAGTACAGATAAAGGATAATAAATCATTGGTTTATCATATATTGGAACCATTTGCTTTGATATTGCTTTTGTGATAGGAAAAAGTCTTGTTCCCGAACCACCTGCTAAAATTATTCCTTTCATCTCTTTTCTCCTCTCATCTTAAGTAAGGTCTAATCTGCACATTTCCTATAGTTACTTATTTACATATAAATATATTATTATTAAAGTACATAGTCTCATATATACTATATGTATCATAAATTAAGTTGTTACATTTTCATATAAAATACCCTATTATGTAGATTTTTGACCTTTACCAAAATTATACATAATAGGGCAACATGATTATCTATTAAATTTTTTCAATAATTTGTTTTGTATATTAAACTTACCGATAAGATACTTAAACTCTTTGCTTCTAAAAAATAGTAATAAAATTATTGTATTTGGAATTATAATACAGCAAATTCCTTTAAAGATGAACTCTACAAATAAATTATTAAAGGCTATAACTTTAGTTATAAAGATTACTAATCCAGTAATTACAAATAAAATAGATGTGTACCCTATATATTTAAAAAAATAATTTTTTATAGATGTTTTAAATATATAACGATGTACGTTAAATGGATCTATAATTAAAGTTACAAGCCTACTAATTGTCGTTCCTGCAAATACTCCCAGTGCACCTAACTTAAAATACTTCACTAGTATTATTGATGCAACTAAATTTAATACCCCTTCAACAATAGACCAATATTTCGCAAATGGATATGGACTATATAATCCTGCACCATTTTTTACAACTTCAACTGAACTTGTCATACTTTTTATATAAAAGTTATATACAATAAAAAATATCGTCACTATTGAAAATAACATATCTTCACCAAACACTATCTCTATAAAAGGATTTAATAACACAATTAATGAAACTGAGCAAAAAGTAGATATCCAAAAATTTACAAAATATAATACATTAAATATTTCATATGCTTTATCTAATGATTCTTCTAATAAAAAATTCCCAAAACTAGCTTGTATACCCTGAAATATCCGCGAAATTAATCCTTCTATAGTACTTACTATAATACTATAATTGGAATATATCCCTACAATACTTACCCCTAAGAAATAAGACAACAGTATATTGTCAGTACCAAAAACAAAGTAAGCTGCTATATTAATTACCAAGAGTGCTTTAGTATTTTTGATAATATCATTCTTAATTTCTTTTTTTAAAGGCTCTTTCAATGTTTCATTTAAATATGGATATTTTTTATTAGTTATTCTATAAATTTGTAAGTTTTGAATTAATACTAATACTATTTTTATGACTAAATATAATACATAATTCTTTGTTATTATTATTATTGCTATCTGTGCTATACTGCATCCGATTGAATATAATACAGAAAGTCTATTAAAAATATGCATCTTTTGATCTGCTAATAATATATTTCTACGATAAGTTAATATATATGATAAAGCTGAATCAATTACAAAAATAAAATAAATTAACTTAACATAGGACATAGAAATAGTTGTATTAACAAAATATTTTAAGAATGGAGTTATTAATACACCTAAAATTAGTACAGCAATTGCAATATATCTATATAATTTTTCATAAAGATTCATTATTGCATGAACTTGATTGTAATCTTTTTCTGCTAAAGGTTTATATAAACTATAAAATATAGCAGTTCCAACACCTAACTCTACTAAACTCAACATTGATATTACATTAGATAATAAACCATTTATTCCAAGCAACTCTATTCCCATGTAGCTTACAAAAACTTTTCTTGCAATAAATCCAAAAACTACTGTTACTATTTGCAATAGTATTCCTGTTGTGATGTTTTTTATTGAACTCTCTGTTCTCATTTGATTTTATCCTCATAACTTTTTAAAATGTTTTTTACTTTTCTAACTAATAATTCTATTTACAATTACATATTATTTTTATTTCTATACTTGTATGATTCTATTAATAAAAATACCTAGTGATTAAGTAAAATCTTATAATTATTCACTAGGTACAAATATTGCCTTTAAATTACTTATTTATAGATAATAGAAACTTTAGGAATCCTTCTTTCAACTCGGGATTTCTTAAAGCATACTCTACTGTTGCTTGTAGAAATCCTAATTTATCACCTATATCATATCTTTTTCCTATAAAATTATAAGCATATAACCCTTCTTTTTCTCTTAATATCGATAAAGCATCTGTTAACTGTATCTCTCCACCTTTTCCAGGTTTAGTATTTTGAAGAATGTTAAAAATCTCTGGTGTTATTATATACCTTCCTAATATCGCCATATTAGATGGTGATCTGTTAATATCCGGTTTTTCGACCATGTCATTTACCATATATACCTCTTTATCAATTTTTTTACCACTTATAATTCCATATTTAAAAACTTCATTAGCTGGCACTTTTTGAACACCTAAAATAGTCTTATTGTACTTATCAAAACAGTCAATCAATTGTTTTATACAAGGCTTATCATCACTATATACCACATCATCTCCCAGAAGTACTGCAAAAGGTTCATTTCCAATAAAAGCTCTTGCACAATATATAGCATGTCCCAATCCTTTAGGCTCTTTCTGTCTTATATAGTAAATGTTAGCCATGTTAGATATATTATGAACCATTGTTAACAAATCATCTTTACCAGTTCTAGCTAGTTCAAGCTCTAGCTCTACTGATTTATCAAAATGGTCTTCTATACTTTTCTTATTTCTCCCTGTTATTATTATGATTTCTTCTATACCTGATTCAACACATTCTTCTATAATATATTGAAGTGTAGGTTTATCTACTATGGGTAGCATTTCTTTTGGCTGAGCTTTTGTTGCTGGTAAAAATCTAGTACCTAACCCAGCTGCAGGTATTACTGCTTTTTTTATTCTATTTCCCATTGCTTCCTCCTAAGCTAATAATTTTTTCATTGTAAGCTCTCTACTAGCAAAGTGTACTCTTTCATAATATCTCTTTCTTTAATAAGCATTATTATCTCCCAAAAGTACAGAAAATGTCTTAAATATTAGTTTTATATCTATCCATAATGTTCTTTCATTCACATATTTAACATCAAGTTTCATCCATTCTTCAAACCCAATACTATTTCTTCCCATTACCTGCCAATAACATGTCAATCCTGGTTTTACATCTAACCTTCGTAACATCCATAGATCAAACTTCTCAACTTCTTCAGGTAAAGATGGTCTTGGTCCAACTAAAGACATATCCCCCTTTAAGACATTAAATAATTGTGGTAGCTCATCTATAGATGTCCGTCTTAAGAATCTACCTATTGTCGTTATTCTTGGGTCATTCTTTATTTTAAACATTGGCCCTGTAGCTTCATTTTCTAGTATTAGTTTTCTTTTTAATTCTTCAGCATTAGCTACCATAGACCTAAACTTATACATCCTGAAGATTTCTCCATCTTTTCCAACTCTGTCTTGGGGAAAAATCACTCTTCCTGCACTTTCTACTTTTATTAATATTGCAACTACTAAAAATAAAGGTATTAAAATAATAAGAGCTAGTCCACTTATAGTAATATCTATAATTCTCTTTATAACATCGTAATTCCATCTCTTTTTTTTCATCTTTTTCTTCTCCTTAGTAAAAATATGTCCTTCTATCTGCTAATACATAATATTCATATTTTTTTTTTTTGTTACATATTGCTACTTTTGACTAACTCACCATATACCTCTAATATTGTTTTTTATTTACTTAGCATTACTTTTGTTTTATATAAAATCTTGTTTATGAAATATAATATGGTTCCTGCTGGAATAAAAATTATGCATAAAAACTTTCTTCCAACTCCATTACATTCTCTTATAATACTTTTATAACTCATCTTTAATACTAACCCATCCCTAGTTAATCCAATAAAAGACTTTAGAAATAATATAATGTCATATATAAAATAATCAAAAACATCATTAATATAGTGTTTCCATAGATAAATATTCTCCTTCTCTCTTTTGTTATTAGAGGCAGTAGTCGCATTAGATTGATCCTTATAATAATATAAGAGTGGTTTATTTATATATATTGTTTTGTACTTTCTCGCTATCTTCTGCCATATAATTGCTTCTGGAAAAAATCTTAATCCCTTAACCTCTGGAAATGGATACTCTTTTAAAACACTTTTGTTCAATATTCCCCACATATCATATTTACATTTATACTTGAAAATAATTTCTAAATCATTTGATTCTAAAGGATCTTTTATGAACTTCTTTCCAATAGGTTCATTGCTATATACATCTAAACATCTACATGTTACTCCTTTAAATCCTGCTCTTTTGTTAATAGCTATTTTTTCCCATTCATTAACTAAAATCTCTAATGCCTCAGGTAAAAATCTATCATCTGAATCTGCGATAACAAATAACTCTCCTCTTGCTATTTCTACAGCTCTATTCATAGCAATATGCTTTCCTGAATTTTCTTGATATCTATATACAATGGGAAAGTTATTTTGTAAAATATACGAATTTACTAATTCTTTTGTATTATCATTTGACCCATCATCTATTATAATCCATTCAAAATCTTTAAATGTCTGTGCACATAAGCTCTCAAAAACTCTATATAAAACATTTCCTCTATTAAATGTAGGTGTAAAAACGGTTACTTTAATATTCATATTCAGCCTCCATTAATATAAAATTATTTTAAAAAGAGTGCCTAAAGCTCTACTATCAAAGATTTTATGGCACTCTATTTTACTATTTTTTTTATCTATATTCACGCACTTATTATAAACTTCTAAAGTATCTACTACCTTATCTTTCCAATTATACTCACTTAAAACAAAACCTTTGCTCGAATCCTTATATCTAGCAACTAACCCCTTATTGTCTAGGATTTCATATAATACCTTACTTAACATCTCATCCGAACCTTTTTTGAAATACAGTCCATATTCCTTCATAGTTTCACAAATCTCATCTATATCACTTGCTATACAGCAATTTCCATAACTTAAAGCTTCTAGTAAGCTTATTGGCAATCCTTCTATTTCTGAAGGCAATACATAGACATAAGCATTACTATATAACTCCTCTAATTCCTTACCTTTTACAAAACCTGTAAAAATTATATTATTATCTGAACCTGCTAATTTATATAAACTGTTCACATAATCATTTGTATAACTAGATCCTCCTACTATAACCAACTTCTTATCTGTCTTTAACTTTTTATATGCATTAATCAAATAATGCGCTCCTTTTTCAGGCACTAACCTCGCTAAAAATAGTATATATGAGTCTTTAGTTAGCTGATACTTATCTGTAATAATATCCGCAGCAATATTTTTTTCTATATAAACTCCATTTGAAATGACAGTGCTGTCTCTGTTCCATTTTTCTTTAAAATGCTTTTTCATAGAATTCGTTAATACAATAATTTCATTAGCAAATTTCGCAATTATAAATTCTCCAAATTTAAGATATAACTTTCCAAATACGCCCCATTTTTCTCTTTGCCAGTCTAATCCATGTACTGTACAAACTACTTTTATGCCAAATAACCTCGGTAACCAAGCCATACTTGATGGACCTAATGCATGATAATGTATTACATCATAACCTAAAAATAAAGCATATATTGTGGCTAAAAATGTATACGTTATTGCATCTAATGATTTAGTGTTAATCGAAGGAATATACTTTATATTAATTCCTCTATATTTATCATTTATTTCATCACAATATGACTTTCTTGCATAAACATCAACCTGTACATCTTTTTCACATAAACCAGCTGCAATTTCTTCCACATGAACTTCCACGCCTCCAGCTCTTGACGGAATTCCCTTTTGACCAATCATCGCAATTTTCATTTTATCACCATATAATATGAATAATATTTCAAAAAACCTCTATTCTCTACCATATTATTCATATTAATATTTAATGTTCTATATTGTCACAAATAATTCCATTTACTTATAAACAATTATTTAAAACATAATAATTAAAGGAACTGCTTCAGCAGTCCCTTTAATTAAATCTTTATACTAATAATCTTATTAGCAATTTTCTAAAATTTTTAACTGTTATAAAATAATATTTCTCCTCACACTTAAATCCTGCATTCTCCATAGATTTTCTAGATGGTTTATTATACTTATCAACTATTACAAAAGCTTTTTTATATCCAGATTTCTTAGCCATATCACACCTTGCTTTAACAGAGAATGTCTGCACTCCTCTTCTTCTATGCTCAATAAAAGTATAATCATCAAATAAATAACATTCTTCATTATTTAAACGGATAATTTCATTCATCTCATAAATAAAGGTATCAGTATATGACAGACTAAAAATTCCACATATATTTTCAAAATTATCAATAACACAAAATATATCTTTACTTTTATCATTAATTCTTTTTAAAAGTAAATCCTGTTTAGTTTTATCTGACTCACTAGGATAAAAACTCCTTATTAAATCTAAATGATTAATATTTAGATTTTTTAGTTTAAACTCATACGAAATATCTGTATTTAAATTATCTAGATTAATTGCATATTTATATGCACAA
>NZ_JACOOO010000006.1:0-30123 GCF_014287825.1 Clostridium hominis | reverse complement strand
ATAAATATCCCCTAATTGCCTTATTACTTCTTGTACATCTTATCTATTTTCATTTCTTATATAATATAGTGCCAATGAATATAAAAAATCTTCCTTTATATTTACATCTACTATTTTTTTCTTTCCACCTCTAAACTTTTCTTCATCTATGATTAATTCATCTTCAAAAATAACTATTTCACATTCTTCATAAAGTATATTTCTGTTTTCTTTTAATCGATTTGCTTCTTTTAAAATAAAGTAATCCTTATTATTAATAGTGTAATAACCCTCAGTATCCTTGCTATTTTTAATTAAATAAAAATTGCATATCTTTTTTTCATACTCAGATATTTTGATATTATCTCTGCCTAAATATTCTACACCTAAATACTCTTGATTTTTAAACATGCTTTCTCCTAGATAGATTACTATATAATAATATATTTGCAGAAATTAAAACTTATGAACTCTAGTTCTAATTAAAACTATATTTGCAAACAAAAATCTAGCTAAATAATATTTAGCTAGATAAATGCGGTTATATTTATTAATTTATTTTCTTTCTTATAATGTTTTGTTTATATATTTTGTAAGTTGCGGATATATAGGAGTTGTAAGATCTCTCCCTATATCACATGATATTAAATAACATAGCACTTGGAACGGTGTTATATATTCAAGAGCTTTGAAACTCTCCCCTACTACTTCTATTTCTAAATCTTTATGATCTAAAACTTTATCTCCAACTATAAAGCATGTAGCTGCTTCCTTCTTACAGAATTCAGCAATAGATAGTGCTTTATCACAATCTTTATTTTTATCCACTAGGATAAAAATTGTCATTTCCTTCTTAAAAGCGTTCTGTGGCCCATGTATTGATTCTTCTAATTCACAGCTTTTAGTTAAACAAGTAACAGTTTCCATCAATTTGATATCTGCTTCTTGTGCAACAGGCCATAGTTCGTCAGCACCTGTAAGCATAAATAGCTTATTGTTTATAAGCACATCTTTATTTTGCTCATACCATGATAATGTTTTATTAACAAGATTACTATGATTATTAGGAATCGCCCTTAACATATCTATATGCTTATTATATACTTCCTCATCTATCTTACCATATAACTTAGCTATTTCTAACCCAATTAAATAGTTATTCACTACAGATGAAGAGTATCCTATTGTACGCCATAAATACTCTTCTTTTCCGCACATCATATCTATTTTTATGTCCCCAGCTTTAGCTATAATAGACTCTATACTACCTGTTATAGTAGCTACTAAATAACCTTTTTCTCTTAACATATTAACAGAATCAAAAGATACTTTAGTAGAACCACCTTGTGAGATAATTATATAAAGAGCATTTTTGTTTAATATCTTATTATAATTTATAAAAAAATTTGGATACATAAGAGTAACTCTTATTCCTGCAATATCTTCTATAAAATTCTTAGCTACAAATGCTGAATTATATGAAGTACCGGAAGCTATAAAAACTAATTCATCTATCTTTTCTTCTCTTTTTGAAAGTACATCAATAAGTTCTTTATAATTGTTATCCCTTGTATCTAATATATTATTAATTATTGAAGGAATTCTATTAATACAATCTAACATTGTTCCCATATCATATTCTCCTTTTCAAGTAAACTTTATGCCTCCAAAAATTAGAGGCATAAAATATATTTTATAGTATTCCTACTACTCTTCCTAGAACTCCAAGTACTAGTAATGCAACTAATATTGCATTTACACTCTTACCTTTTTTAATAAAGTTAAATGTGCAGAATGTTAATACTAAAGGTAAAAGGTTAGGGAAAATCTGATTTAATATATCTTGTATAATTAATTCAGATCCACCTAGATTAAGAATTAACGGAGATGTTATCTTAACCATAGAACATGTCATAGCTCCAACTACCATTAATCCAACTATATTAGCTGCTTTAGTAACAAACGCCATAGCTCCACTTTCATAAGCCTTTTGTAAGAATCCATTACCTAACCCAAATCCATACATAGTTCCTAAATATCTAACTATATAATGAGGAATGTTAAATATTAATAAGAATAATAAAGGACCTAATATATTCCCTTGTTCAGCTAGTGATATACCTATACCTGCAGCTATAATTCTTAAAGTTCCCCAGAATAATGAATCTCCTATACCTGCTAATGGCCCCATTAAACTTACTTTTACTGAATTGATTGAAGTTGTATCAAAATCCTCGTTATTTGCTTTTTCCTTTTCCATAGCTGTAGATAATCCCATAATAAAGCTACAAATATGTGGTGTAGTATTAAAAAGTTCAAAGTGTCTTTTATACGCTTCTTTTCTATCTTCCTCATCTTTATAGTAAGCTTTTATAGCTGGAATCATAGCGTATAGATACCCTAATGATTGCATTCTTTCATAATTGTATGAACATCCTATAAACATAGAACGTTTAAAAACTTTTCTTAATACCTTTTTATCTTCAGCTGAAATATTCTTAACTGCATTAGTCATTGAAAAGATCCTCCTCATCATCATTACAAGTTGTTGCTGCCTTCATATTTAACAATCTAAAGTTACCTTCTTGATAGAAAATTCCTGCTAAAATAACACCAGCAATAGCTACTGCTAATATAGGTAAATTGAAATATGAAACTAATATAAATCCTAAGAAGTAATACATGGCCATTTGTTTAGACCACATAAGCTTAAGTAATAATGCAAAACCAACTGCTGGTAATAATCCACCTGCAACATTTAAACCATCAATTATTACTTGTGGTATCATATCTATAAATGACTTCATTACATCATGTCCTAATGCGATAGCTAATGTTGTAACTGCAGCTAATATTAATCCTAATACTAAACTAGCACCTAAGTGTAATCTTTCAATTGCCTTTATATTTCCACTTTCTATATGTTTTTCAACTCTTCCATTTAAATTAGCTCTTGCTATAAAATTAGCAACTATTAAAAATTGTGCTAGGAAAGATATTGGAATTGCTAACGTAAATGCAAGTTCAGTTCCTTGTCCTAATAGAATTGCAAATGCTGTACCTAAAGCTGAACCTGTTAATGTATCTGGTGGAGTAGCTGCTCCTATTGTAACAACTCCCATAAACACTAATTCTAAAGTTGCTCCTATCATAATACCAGTTTTTAAATCACCTAAAACTAAACCAACTAATGCAGAAACTACAAGTGGTCTTCTTGTCATTGTATAACCTAAGTAAAATTCACCTAAGAAACAAAGTAAAACTACTAGTCCTACTAATAAAGCTTGTACTATCATTTTTATTTCCCCTTTATATTCTTATTTTAATAACTCTGATAAACTCTTCTTTGCATCTGTAGGAACCTGTCTTACTTCTACTTCAATTCCTAGTTCCTCAATTGATCTTAAATTGGTAATATCCTTATCATCAACAAAAACTGCTTTTGTTAACATTCTCTTTCCTTCTTGTTTCTTTATCCCACCAACATTAACTAGGTTTATACCTTTACCTTCTTTAGCAATTAATGCCGCATCTTCTGTGTTTTTAACAACTACAAATATTTTAACTTTTTCAGATTTTGGGTTGTTTAACAATTCTATTCCTTCTTTAACTGTTTTAATAGCTAACTTTACTCCATTTGGAGCTGCCATTTTTATAGCCATCTTAGTTATAGGATCTGTAGCTGCATTATCATTAGCAACTAATATAGCATCTACTCCTAAAGATTTAGTCCAAGCAAAAGCTACTTGCCCATGTAATAGTCTGTCATCAATTCTAGTTAAAATTACCATATTTCTTCTTCTCCTTCTGACTTAATGTTTTCATCTAATTTCTTTTTGTTTAAAAATACCATTCCTTCTTTACCAGTGTTAATAGCATTAATTGCCGCTTCTTCTACTGGTAAATAGCATCCTGATAAAACAAATTCTAAAACTAATCCTAAATTCATTCCTGATATAACAGTTACATTTTCATTAGAGCAAAGTTTAGTCATAGCAGTGTTAACACTTCCTCCTGCTATATCAGTGAAAATTACAAATTCCACTTCTTCTCCACTTTTTCTAATATCATCTCTAACTATATCAGCCAAATTATCTGGATGATTTCCTTTCTCTAAAGCTAATGCTTTGATATTTGCGACTTCACCTACAATTAAATTCATTGAAGATAATATTCCTGCAGCCAATTCTCCATGTGATGCTAGATAATATTTTCTCATTTTTTCACCTCCAAAAATAATCTTTAGTTACACCTTATATATAAGCAAGAAGCGTGCCAACTTATCTGTCGATAAGTGACACGCCTTATTTTTCAATATTTTATTCATTATTGTTTATGTAGTCATATATATATCCCATTTCTTCGACAGGTATTTCGACACTAAAGTATGTCTCTATAGGATTCGCTGATTCTCTTACTATATCTATAAACTCTTGATTATTCTTTTTAAAATCTTCAATATTGAAATAAGTAGTTATGTAACTTTTAGTAATCAATCTCTCAATTAAACAAGACATATGTATATATAGCCCAATTTTTATATTACTTTTTAGCTTTATATTCAATCTTCTCTCTAAATCACATACTACCTCTTCAACAACATCTAAGACTTTTTCAGGACTTAGAATTGTAAGATAATTAAGAATGTTTGATAATGAAAATGTCTTTATTATATTCTTTTTGAATTGTGCAAACTCTTCAACAGTTAAATAATTTTCAAGTATACTTTCTAATTCTTCTAACTTTTGATTTGTTATAATATTTTCTAAAGAAATAAAAGGTATATTATTAATATTAGGATTTATAGTTCCTATTATTAATTCTATTTCAAACTTATCCATCAAACCTTTTAATTTACTCTCATCTATTATTACTCCATAATCACAAGGGAATATGTTAACTTCTATATTCTTAGGCAAACTTTTATTTATTAGCTCAGCTATTTTTTTAGATGTACCTAAACCCGAAGGACATACTGCTATAATAGCTTTCTCTCTCTTTCTATTTTTTATATATTTATATGTAGAGTAATTACTTTCACAAGCTTCTTTTAATATATTTTCAGTTTCAACCCCTTGTACAAGTTTAAATCCAATATCTAATGCTAGTCTTGTTGTTATATTATTTACTATACCTATATCAATATTTATATCTCTCTGAATACCAGAGTAAATATCTTCTAGAGACCCCATATCAACCAATAATATTAGCTCATTTACATTCCCAATCCTATTAATATGTACTTTTACTTTTTCGATAATCTCTTCAGTACTAACCCCTAATGGCATATCTATAGCATCAAAAACATAATTACCTATAAGCTTATTTACAGCATCTGCTATACTACTAGCTGTAGAGTATCCATGACTTAATATTATTCCTGGAACTCTATTAATATCTATTTCTTTATTATATGATTTAATATTAATAGCCAACAAACTTAATTCCATATCTGATAAAGCTATATCCAAACTATTATCTATCAATTTATTTATTTCTAAAGCAATATGATACTCTCTACTATATTTTAACTTACATTCCTCATTGAACCTCTTAACTATATCCTTATTATATTTTTCCCATAAAACTATATTAGAATTACTCTCAATATAGTCATTTAAAAACTTTGCATAAGCTATAATATCATTATTATAAACTTCTAATTTATACTGTTTATTTACTATATCAAAAATATTTTGCAATATTTTTGTTATGAATTTTTCTAGTAATATATAATACTTGTCCACTACTTTCGTAAATTCGCTTCTATTTTCTAAGTATATGTTAAATTCTTTAATTATATCTTCATAAAAAGAAACTATCTTAGAATTGGTCTTTTTGATATTTTTAGGATTTATTTGCTCTATATCTATCATCTTTTTATCGAAGGTACTTTCAACATTAATATTATCCTTTAATGATTCGTTTATTAAATACTGAGGCATATTATAAATACTAACCCCTAGATATTTATCATCTTCATTATACTTTAAGAACGCATTAGCACATCCAGCTCTTATTAAATTCTTAATATGTCCGATATTCCCTGTAAACTTACCATTTAATAGCATCTTATATACTGCATTACTTATTCTAATTTCTATTCCTATCCTATTAGATTCGCTTTTAAATATGTGATAAATTAAAGCTTTTCTTTCTTCTATATGTCTTTCTTCTAATGATGGTATAGTTGAAATAATTGCAATTCTTCTTAATAGTGTTTTTAATAAAACTTCTTGTGGATTTTCAGTCGTAGCAAATACTAATCTTACTTTTGACTCATGCCAAGTTTCATTATCTCCTACCATATGATATATTCCTTTATCCATAAACAGAAATAGCTTCTCCTGACATTCAGGCTTAAGACAATGAATTTCATCTAAAAATAGTATTCCACCATCTGCAATTTTCAAAAGGCCTACATTATCTTTATCTGCACCTGTATACGCCCCCTTTTTAGAACCAAAAAGATTTGCTGTTAATAATTCAGGGTTATTTGTAAACTCAGCACAATTAACTATAACTAATTTTTTATCTTTATCTATAATTCCATTATTTATTGCATATTCATGCATAAGCTGAGCCATGAAACTTTTCCCCGTTCCAGTTGGTCCATAAAATAATATCGGTAGCCCATGAGGTGGGTATGTTATAGCAGCCTTACATTGCTCAACATTATAACTTAAACTACCATCAAATCCTATTAGTTTATTAAAATCCTTTGTTTCATCTTTTTTAGGCATTATTACTTCTAAAAATTCATTTAATGTCAATGTATCTTTACGCAAGGTTACATTATATTTTTTTTCAACTACACTCTTCTCAAAGAAATATACTGGTCTCCCAGTTATCTTAATAACCTTTCTTTCTAATACATACTCATTCAAATACTGACTAGCTAAATTTCTACTTATAAATAATTCTTCACTTATAGATGTAGCAGTAAATTCATTTAATTCTTCTATAGATATATCATTACTTCGTAACTTTAATAATTCTAATACTTTACCTTTCATTTTTTTCTCCCATCATTCGTTTATTCATCTTATCGTTTTCATTATTTTATCATAAAGCTAATATTTTTTTCTATATATTATTAAAATTCAACTAGATACAAATTTCACCATATAAATTTTTAAAAACAAGAGCCCAAAAATAAACTCTTATTTTTAATTTAAATATTACCATTCACGTCCTGGATCATCTACCGTTAAGTTTACAGCTCCTTTTGGATATAAAACACCATAATAATCTAGTTTGAGGTTATTTTCACTACTAGATCTATCATTCTATATTTCTAAATATCTGCAAATAAAACACTTCCCTATTTGATTATATATGCAGTATATATTTTTATTATCATCTCTAGAATAAATTTATCTTATTTAACAAATAATACTTTTATCATGGAATTATTTGTTCCAAAATATAAAATTTAAAGGAGTAATTAAAATGAAAAAAATTTTTCCAAAAACTATTAGTTTCCTATTAGTAGCTCTATTAATAGTAGGTATTTTTGTTGGTTGTAGTAATACTGGTACTAATAATACTACAAATGATAAAAATAAAACTGAAAACTCTACTAATAATTCAACTACAAATAAAAATGAATCAATCAATTCAGGAACTGAAAAAACTTTCACTCTTGATGAATTATCAAAGTATAATGGCACAAATGGTCAACCTGCATACATAGCTGTTGACGGAGTTGTTTATGATGTAACTAGTAATTTCCCAAATGGTGAACATCACGGCTGTAAAGCAGGAACAGATGCAACAGAATCAATAAAAAATGTTTCTCATGGTTCTGGAATATTAAGTAGCTCTCCAGTAGTTGGAAAGTTAAAACACTAAAGTATAAAAAACTCGGTAATTACCGAGTTTTTTATACTTTATTTTTGATAATTGCATTAATTAATTATATAATATTTATTAAAATATTATTATAGGGGGTTCCTTCAATGGTATCTAAAAAATCTGAAGAATTTATATGTCCTATCTGTGGAGAAATAATGGAAGAATATCCTTATGCTTATGATAATAAGCAATATGATAAGATTTATTATAAATGTGATGTATGCGGACATAAGGAAGTAAAAATCGTATAGCTTTCTGGATATAAAAGTGCTTAGCTTTTAAGCACTTCTTATCCTTAACAAATAATCATTGGCCCTACTTTTGTATCTACTATAGAAAAATCTCTCATATATATTTTCTTTAAGGACTCTAATATTCTTTTCTCATATCCACTTTCTCTACAATTAACTACGTCTATAATCTTGTTTTTGTCTAAAATATGAATCCTATCAGCATATCTCAAAGCAAGATTTATATCATGTATAGTGAACAAAGTAATAAGCTTCTTCTCTTTAACAAACTTACTTATAAATGTAAAAAAATCGTGTTGTCTTACATAATCTAAAAATGTATTTGGTTCATCTAAAAGAATAATCTTGCACTTTTGCATTAATACTCTTCCTAAATAGACCATTCTTCTTTCTCCACCACTTAACTCTCCTATACTATTATCTTTCAAGTGATATATGTTTAATTCTTTTAAAATTTGTCTACCTATCTCATAGTGCTCTTCTCTTGGATTTTCAATTAATGATAAATATGGCGTAATACCCATAACAACAATATCTAAAACAGAATAATTTTGATCTGTATGAATATTTTGAGGTATAAATGATATAAGTTTCCCTTTCTCTCTATAACTCATATTCTTTAAATCTAAATCATCATAATAAACAGTCCCTCTAATATCTTTTAATAATCCAGATATAGCTTTTAGCAGAGTTGTTTTTCCAGCGCCATTTACTCCTATTAATATATTAATCTCTCCAGGTTTTAGCTTCATATTAATTTCATCTAAAACTTTATAATCTCCATAATAAAATTCTATATTTTCTATATTTAAACTATCTCTTATTTAAATCACCTCTTCTGCTAATAAGATAGACTAAGAAAGGTGCACCTACCAGTGATGTTAGTATACTTATAGGAATTTCTGTTGTTGTTAAACTTCTAGCTGCTGTATCTCCTACTAACATTATCATTCCACCCATAAGTACTGTTAAAATCATATTTTGGCTTATATCATCTTTAGCATATGATTTTACTATATGAGGAGCTAATATACCAATCCAACTAACAACCCCTGCCACTGATACAACTACTGATACTAACAATGTTGAGATAAGAATGGTAATAATTCTTATCTTTTTTATATCTACACCTAATAAAGTAGCTTGAACATCTCCCATTGTACAAACTTTTAATCTCCATCTTAATAAATAAAGAAGTACTATAGATATTATAACCGGAGGTATTACATAAATAATATTATCCCAATTGCTATTATGAAATCCTCCCATAAGCCAATAATCAATAGCAGGAAGTTCTTTATAAGGATCTGCAAAATATTTTAATATCATAATCATAGCAGAAGCTAAAGCTTGCGTTACTATTCCAGAGATTACAAGTCCTAAGATTTTATTACCTCCCATATTTTTTGATAAAAGCACTGAAAACACTACTGCAATCATACCTGTTGAAAATGCCATAAACTGCATCATTATCGGATTTGCAGCCATAAAAATAATAGCTAAAGCTGCACCTAAAGAACACCCTGATGTTACCCCTAATACGTCTGGTGATATTAATGGGTTTTGAAATATACTTTGAAACACCAGACCAGCTAAAGCTAAAGCTCCACCACTGAATACAACAAGAATTACCCTTGGTAATCTTATGTTAAAAAATATTGTAAAATCCCTACTTAATAACCCATCATTTAATAGTTCAATTAAATCAATTTTATATCTTCCAATAAATAACGATAATATTATTAGAATAAATAATATTATACTGTGATATAGCTTTAGATGTTTTTTAATCATAAACCTATTTCTTCCTCAGTTACGTCTATTCCATAAAACTTATTATAAAATTCTGTAGCATCCTTCTTATACTTCTCTTTAGAATATTTTTCAGGATATAAATTATTAGTAAGCCATAACATTCCTAATATTGAACTTGGTGTTGGATAATCCCAAGCTTCTAAAGTTGATGGAAAAGTATATACATCTTTATTTTTTATTGCCTCTATAGTTTGTAGCGTTGAATCTTTTAAAACATCTTCCTTTGAATAAGTCGCATATCCTACCATATATATCTTTTCTGGATTATACTTTATAAGCTCTTCAACAGAAATATTTGCCCAATAACCATCAGTTAAATTAGAGGTCACATTTTCTCCACCACAAAGTTCTATTAAATAATTCTGATACATTTTTGATGTACAAGTTTTTAAAATACTATCACTTCCTGATAAGTATACCTTTGGTTTGTCAGTAACATCTTTAGTTAATCCTTCAACTTTTTCTATTATACTTTTGTAGTAAGCATTTAATTCTTGTCCTTCTTCTTCTTTTCCTACTGCTTTTGACAATAAATCTACTGATTCCATAAATCCATCTAGAGTTTCTGGTTCAATAGCTATTACAGGTATGTTTAAAGCTTCAAACTTTTCTATAAAGCTCTCTAATCTAGCTGGTATAATAACTAGATCTGCCTCAAGACTTGCACATTCTTCTACATTTATCTCTTTACTATTTCCTACTGCAGGTAAATCTATAAGCTCTGGTGATGCCTTTTTATATAGTTCTCTTGTATTTGCCTTACCTTCTATCCCTACTAGCTTGTCCTTGACTCCTAGGTTAACTAATAAGGAAGTAGATATATAATATGATGAAACTATTTTTTCCGGAACTTTATCTATTTCAACCTCTCTGCCTAATTGATCTGTAACTATTATACTTTCCTTTGATTCAACCTTCATTGAGCTACACCCAAAAAACATACCAACTGTTATCATAATAGATAATATTACACCTAATACTTTACTTAATTTTCTCACTTTCTAATCCCCTCTTTATATATTATTTTTTATCATTGTAATTATTTTATTTATAATTAATTCTCTTTCATCATTACCTTTATCTTCTATATCTATAATTATGTTACCTTTATTAAATCTTATGCAATTTAGAAATTCACTATCTTTCTTTTTTATAACTCCTATTACTAAATGATCACTATTTAGACATTTAATTATCTCTTCCTTAAACTTTAATGCATCACTCTCTAATACACCTATTTCATCCATTAATATTAATTTAACATTAGAATTTTCCCTGCTTTTTCTTAGAATTTCACTTCCTACTATTTCAAATACTTCTTTTATTCCACAACATTTCTTATCCCCTATCTTAACGGATATAGGACTATAATTTCCTTCTACATCTTCATATCCATTTATATAAAACCCTTTATCTTGCCCATTAATATAGTAGTGCAAGGTTCTATATCCACTATATTTAATATTCAAAGTATCTAATATTTTATTTATCATTGTGCTTTTCCCACAACCACTTTCCCCAGTTAAAAATATATTTAAATTCATAACTATTTCGACTATCCTTCTAATTAAATATAAAATTTTACTAAACATATAGAGATGAATTTTAACTCACCTCTATATGCTTATATTTAATAATAAAAATACTTTTAAAATTATTATTTTTTCTTTTTATAAAATGTATTTTCTAAAGGTAATTTCGTTCTAAACACACCGTCTAGCTTATAATAAGCACCTTGTACTGCTGGAGCTGTTGGTATACATGTAATTTCTCCTACGCCTTTAGCTCCATATGCTAGATCACTCTTATTTTCCTCTATTAATATAGGTTTAATTTCTGGAACTTGAGTAGATCTAAACAATCCTAATGTTCCAAACTTAGCTTTAGGTACAGAATTTTCTAATGGATAATCTTCAGTTAAAGCATATCCTAATCCCATAGCTACGCCACCTTCAATTTGCCCTTCAACATTTATTGGATTTATAGCTCTACCTATATCATGAGCCGCAACTACTTTTTCTACCTTTCCGTCCTTATTTAATACTACCACTTGAGTAGCAAAACCATAAGCCACATGACTTACTGGATTCTTTTTAGAACTTCCCATCTTGTCGGTAATTCCTGAATATTCCCCATAGAACTCTTGTCCATCAAGTTCTAATAATGACTTATTTTCCAGTGCAGCTTTTAATTTAAGTGCTGCAACTTTAGTAGCCTCCCCAGTAAATACTGTTTGTCTTGAAGCTGTAGATGTTCCTGAATTAGGGGTTAGCTTAGTATCTGGTTTCATCCATTTAACACATTTTGAATCTACCCCTAAAGTTTCACATACAACTTGAATTAATATGGTTCCTACCCCTTGTCCCATACAAGCAGCAGAAGTTCTTATTATAATTTTTTCATCTTTTATCTCTAAAGTTGTTCTACCTATATCAGGTAGTCCAACCCCTATACCAGAATTCTTAAAGGCACATGCTATTCCAACAAATTCATGTTTTTCATACTCATCTTTTACAGCTAATAAAGTCTCTTTAAGGGCCGTTCCCTTATCCGCTATCTGCCCATTAGGCAATTCTTGTCCTGGTTCTATAGCATTTCTATATCTGATTTCCCAAGGGGAGATTCCAACTAATTCTGCTAACTTATTTATATTAGCTTCATTAGCAAATGCAGATTGAGTTACACCAAAACCTCTAAATGCTCCTGCTGGTGGATTATTTGTATAAACTGCTATTCCTTCTACTTCACTATTTTGATAATTGTAAGGTCCCGCTGCATGTGTGCAAGCCCTTTGAAGTACTGGTCCCCCTAATGATGCATATGCTCCAGTATCAGCTATAATTTTAGCCTTCATAGCTGTAAGTTTTCCATTTTCATCACAAGCTGTAGTAAAATCCATTTCCATAGCATGTCTCTTTGGATGTACCTTTATACTTTCATCTCTAGTCAATGTTATCTTTACAGGTCGCCCTGTTAAATGAGCCATTAATGCAGCATGATGTTGGCAGCTCATATCTTCTTTCCCTCCAAAACCACCACCAACATATTTTGCAATTACTCTCACTTTATTTTCTTCTACTCCTAATAATGAAGTTATTTCATGTAAATCATCATATACTGATTGACTACTGGTATAAACTACAAGTTCTTCATCTGTTGGTACTGCAAGAGCACTTTCAACTTCTAAAAATGCATGTTCAGTAAATGGTACAGAATAGTGATTGGTTACCACGTATTTAGAATTTTTAATAGCCTCATCTACGTTACCTCTAACTAAAACTTCTCTAGTTAATATATTTCCTCCACTGTGTATTTTAGGAGCATTAGCTTCCATTGCTTCCTTTGGACTTGTTAAAGGCTTAAGTTCTTCATAATCAACTTTTATAAGTGTACTAGCTTGCCTTGCTATTTCTTCGCTTTCAGCAACAACTAAAGCTACAGTATCTCCTACGTATCTTGTTTCTTCACCAATAGCTATAAGTGCTGGCCAATCTTTTTTAAGATGTCCACAAAACCTATTTCCCGTTACATCTTTCGCAGTAATAACCTTAATAACACCTTCTAATCTTTCAGCTTCACTAAAGTTTATATCTTTAATAAGCGCTCTTGGATATCTTGCTCTTAGCGCAACGCCATGTACCATTCCAGGAACCTTTAAGTCATCTACATACTCTCCTAGGCCTAATGTCTTATCTTCTGCATCTATTCTTCCTAATCCATCCCCAATTAAACCTTTACAACTAACTTGAGGAACATCCTTCTTTTCTCTAATAATTTCAGCAGCCATTAATATTGCTTCTTCAATTTTTACATAGCCTGTACATCTACAGATATTACCTATTAAAGCTTTTTTAACTTCTTCCTTTGAAGGATTTAATGTTTTATTAAATAATCCTACTGAGCTTATTACCATACCTGGAATACAAAAACCACATTGTACAGCTCCTACTTTAGTGAAAGCATAAGCAAATGCTTTTTTAATCTCCTTATCTAACCCTTCTACAGTAACTATAGATTTATTTAAGATCTTTATTCCTCTTAAAAGACACGCTTTTGTTGCCCTGCCATCAACTAAAATCATACATGCACCACAAGCACCTTGATTACATCCATTTTTTACAGAAGTCAAATTCTTCTTTTCTCTAAGATATTTCATTAATGATTCATCTTTTTCTATAGTGCACTTTTCTCCATTTAAAATGAATTCTATCCTATCAGTAGAGTTCTCCAACAGATTACCTCCTTTCTAGTTTTTATTAACTATTTAATCTATCCCAAAGCTTAGCCGATACCTCTCTTGACTTACTTAATATTTTATCTTCATCAACAGTTAATATTTTCCTATCCTTCATTACTACCTTACCATTAATTATTGTGGTATCTACTGATCTACCTGTCATTCCAAAGAATATATGACCAAATAGGTTATTTTCGTTCATAACTGTAAGTGGATTATAATCTACTACTATTAAATCAGCGTAAGCTCCCTCTTTTAAAATACCAACTTCTTTTTTAAAATATTTTGAAGCAATCTTACTATTATTTTTAAAAGCCATAGTTCCGGTTTCCATAAAGCCTACGTTTGGATTACAAAGACTAGCCTTATGAGTTATATTTTCAACTTTAATAGATTCG
Organism: Clostridium hominis; assembly: GCF_014287825.1. Classification (NCBI taxonomy): domain Bacteria; kingdom Bacillati; phylum Bacillota; class Clostridia; order Eubacteriales; family Clostridiaceae; genus Clostridium; species Clostridium hominis. Next base: position 15,586 of record NZ_JACOOO010000006.1, on the reverse strand, counting down.
AAAATATCACTTGTATAGCCATCTGTTCCTAACCCTACAGTTAATCCTTTTTCAAAAAATCTTATAACTGGTGCACATCCTACTGCATTTCCCATATTAGATTCTGGATTATTAATTACAGTAGTATTTGTTTCTTTTAGAATGTCCATTTCTCTATCATTTACATGAACACAGTGAACTGCAAATGTATTTTCACCTAATATTCCATAATCATTTAATCTTTCAACAACTCTCTTGCCACTTCTATTTAAGCTGTCATATACATCTTCAATACCTTCTGCTACGTGTACATGATATCCTGAATTAAGTCCTTCCATAGCCTTAACACATTTTAAAAGACTTTCATGGCTTAAAGTAAATGATGCATGCATTCCAAACATTCCTTTTACCATATCATCGCTTCTGCTATTAGCATATTTTATGAAATCTATATTTTCCTTTATTCCAGCATCTAACCTGTCATCACCATCTCTATCAGATACCTCATAACAGAAGCTTCCTCTTACCCCTAAATCTTCAGCAGCTTTCGCTAAAGTAAAAAGACTTCCTTCTATAGCAAATGGACTTGCATGGTGGTCAAATACTGTAGTTACACCGGCTTTTATACATTCAATTAAAGTAGTGTATGCACTGTATTGGTTATCTTCTTCAGTAAGCTTTTTATCTATTCTCCACCATACATTTTTTAATATATCTGTAAATGTTTTCGCTGGAGGATTATTTAAATTTAACCCTCTAGCAAAAGCACTATATATATGATGATGAGTATTTATAAGACCAGGCATTATAACCTTTCCATCAGCATCAATAATTTCCGCTTCTCCATACTTATTTTTTAACTCATCAGTTTTTCCAATATCATTTATAATATTTTCATCTATTAAAACTGCTCCATTTTCTATAAAAGGATTATTTTCATCATGAGTTATTACTCTACCATTACATACTAATATCATATATACGCCCCCTTTTTACTTTCCACATTCGCCTTCCCAAACAATCTTCTTATACTTATCTGGATCTGTGTCTCCTTCAGTACTAAATAATAAAACTTTTGAGTTTTCGTCTAGTTCTAAAGTATCCTTCAATTCTTTGTATTCAGGATTTGTCATGATTTCATATATAAGTCCTAAAGTTACAGCTCCTGACTCACCAGAAACTACCTTAGTATCATCTTTCATTGGATTGCCAAGAACTCTCATTCCATTTGCTGCAACGTAATCTGGACAAGAAACAAAAAGACTTGAATAATTTTTAAGCACTTTCCACCCTATTATATTTCCTTCACCACAAGCAAGTCCTGCCATTATAGTTGGCATATCTCCATCCACAACTTTAAGATTTCCATCATTAGCTACTGCTGATTTATAAAGACAAGCAGCCTCACTTGCTTCAACTATTGTTGTTTTTGGACATTCTTCTCCAAATACAGATGCAAAAAATCCTTGAACTCCTCCAGCTAATGATCCAACACCTGCTTGTAGAAATATATGCGTTGGCCTTTCTACTCCATAGCTTCTTAATTGATTTAATGCTTCAAGCCCCATAGTCCCGTAGCCTTCCATAATCCACGCTGGAATATCCTCATATCCATCCCAAGCTGTATCTTGAACAACTACTCCATTATGTTCAGCTGCATACTTTGCTGCGAGTCTAACAGCTTCATCATAATTCATATCTGTTATAGATGCATCAGCACCTTCTTTTCTTATATTTTCTAATCTAGTTAAAGATGATCCTTTAGGCATATAAACTACAGATTTTTGTCTTAATTTATTTGCTGTCCAAGCTACTCCTCTTCCATGATTCCCATCAGTAGCTGTTACAAAAGTTATATCTCCTAATGCCTTTCTAACTTCCTCTGAAATAAGCTTTTCATATGGCAGTTCGGATATATCCTTACCTAACCTTTTAGCCATATATTGAGCCATAGCAAAAGATCCACCAAGAACTTTAAATGCATTAAGCCCAAATCTATAGGATTCATCCTTTATATAAATTCCACCTAACCCTAAATATTCACTAAGCTTATCTAATGCAACAAGTGGTGTTTCTTTATATTGTGGAAAGCTAGCATGAAAATCTCTAGCCTTACTTATTTCTTTTTCTGATAAAAATTCTAAATCTATTTCTTCTTTATTATGAGGTAAAGTATTTACCTTCCAATTTATTTTTTCTTTCATTTAAATACCCCCTTTATACTTACTGTAACAATAAGCAAGCAAACTTTTATTAATATTATTTTCCTATTTCATCTTTAGGTAAAACTAAATTTAATAAGATTGCCACTAAAGTTGTTACAATTATTGAAGAACCTCCAAAGATAGATATAACCCACTCTGGAAATAATCCTAACGCTCCATTTACTTGAGCTATACCTGTACCTAATGCAATAGCTAATCCCACTATTGCAATATTTCTAGTACTTAGTCCACTATTACAAATCATTCTTATCCCAGTCATAGTAATAGTTGCGAAAACATATATAGTAGCTCCACCAAGAACACATTGTGGTATACTTACTAAAATTGATGATATTTTAGGAATTAATCCAGATATTATTATGATAATAGAAGCTAATAAAAATACTCCTTTATTTATAACTTTATTCATAGTTACTATTCCAACATTTTGGCTATAAGTAGCTGTAGGAACACACCCAAACAAAGCACCAATAATACTGGAAAATCCATTTCCCATAATAACTCCTGATATTTCGTCTTCTGTTGGTATTCTATCCATAGCACCACCAGTAGTAGCAGAAATATCCCCTATAGCTTGTACAGAATTTACTATATACATAATTACCATTGATACTATAGCCGTAGCATTAAACTCTAACCCAAAGTATAATACCTTTGGCATATGAAACCATGTCGCTGTATTTAAGCCCTCAAAAGATACTATCCCTGCAAATAAAGCAATAATATATCCAATACAAATTGCTATTAATATAGATGCAAGTTTAAACTTTCCCTTTGTAAAGAAATTTAAAAATATTACTATTGATAAGGTTATCATTGCAATTAACCAATTTTTTGGTGATCCAAAACTTTCATTACCTGTTCCTCCCGCCATATAGTTTATAGCCGTTGAATATAGTGATAACCCAATTGAAAAAATAACTGTGCCTGTTACTACTTCTGGAAAAAGTTTAGCGATTTTCCTTGAAAATATTCCAAAAATAATCGCTACTCCTCCTCCAATCATTTGAGCTCCAAATATAGTTGCTACATTAAATTCTTCTGCAATAGAGCTTAATATAGGTATATATGCAAAGCTCGCTCCCATAACTATAGGTAATCTAGATCCTATTTTATTAAATAGAGGAAAAATCTGAATCACTGTAGCTACTCCTGAAAAAACTAACGATGACTGAACTAAAATAATTTTATCTTGCAAATTTAAGTTAGCCATGCTTGCAACAATAATTGCAGGAGCAACACATCCTACAATCATTGCCACTACATGCTGTAAGCCTAATGGAATAATTTCTTTTAGCTTTACTTTTCCATCAAAATCAAATAACGCTGACCTATTTTTTATCTCCATATAAATTCCTCTAGGTAAATTCCCATACTTCATTTAAAATAATTAACTTATTAACTTATTTACTTATTCTTGTTCCTGTTTTACCTGCTATTCCATCTTTAGCTTTTTCTAATAATGTTATTAAAGATACCCTTCCTTCTTTTGACTCTGCAAAATCTATAGCCGCTTCAACCTTAGGCTTCATAGACCCTGGTGCAAAGTGCCCTTCATCGACATACTTTTGCATCTCTTCTACAGTTACATCATCAAGCCACCTCTCATTTTCTTTACCATAATTTATTGCAGCCTTTTCTACTGCAGTTAAAATAATAAGACAATCTGCGTCTAACTCCTTTGCTAATTCACAGCTTGCAAAATCCTTATCTATTACAGCATCAACACCTTTTAATTTACCATCATTCTTTATAACTGGAATTCCTCCACCACCACAAGCAACTACCACGTGCCCAGCATCTGCTAAAGTTTTTATAGTTTCAATTTCTACTATGCTCTTAGGTTTTGGTGAAGCTACGACTCTTCTATATCCCCTACCAGCATCCTCTATTACATTTTCACCTTTTTGGACCATTAAATCTGCTTCTTCTTTAGTCATAAATCCGCCAATTGGTTTTGTTGGATTAGTAAATGCAGCATCATTTTTATCTACTTCAACCTGAGTTATTATTGTAGATACACTTTTATTTATACCTCTTTCTAGAAGTTCTTCTCTTAAGGCATTTTGAAGATCATATCCTATATATCCTTGGCTCATTGCAACACAAACAGACATTGGGCACAATGAATACTTAGGATAATTTTTACCAAGTTCTGTCATAGCCAAATTTATCATACCAACTTGAGGCCCGTTTCCATGAGAAACTATAACTTCATTCCCATCTTCAATTAAATCTATAATTGCTTTAGCTGTAGACCTTACAGCTACCATTTGCTCCTCCAAATTATTTCCTAAAGCGTTTCCTCCTAAAGCAATAACTACTTTGCTCATTAATTTTCTCCTTTCAAAACCGTAACTTAATACTATAAATAATTAAAAAGGTAGCTTAGCTACTATTGAAAATTTACCTTCAATTAGTATTATCTTTTCTTTTAATACAGATGCTATTCACTACCTTTTAATTTAATGAAATTTCATCCTTAACTATTTTATAATATACTATTTTAATTTTCTAGCTTTATTATCATTTTCTAATTTAGCTAAAATCTCTTGAGGATTTTTAACCTTGCTTAAGAATATCATTGCAGCTATTATATATGGTTTGAAGCTAGCTTCTTTATATAAAGGATCTCTATATCTATCAAAAACAGATGCTGCTACTTCACCTGCTTCACAGCTTACACCAGTTATATCTGCAGGTAAGCAGTGTAAATAAAGAGCTGATCCATTTTTAGTTAACTTCATCATTTCCTCTGTACATTCCCAATCTTTATGATTAGCATTTTGTGCTAATAAGTCTTTTTCTAATTTATCTATACCTTCAAAATCTCCATTTCCATATAAATCTGTACGTTTTTCCATAGCAATATACGGAGCCCAGCTCTTTGGATATACAACATCTGCATCTTTAAATGCTTCTTCCATTGAGTTAGTCTTTGTAAATGATCCTCCAGATTTTTGTGCATTTTTCTTAGCTACTTCTTCAACATCGCTCATAACTTCATATCCTTCAGGATGAGCTAGAACAACATCCATTCCAAATCTAGTTAATAAGCCTATAATTCCTTGTGGAACAGATAATGGCTTTCCGTAAGATGGTGAATAAGCCCAAGTCATAGCAATTTTCTTACCCTTTAAGTTTTCTATTCCTCCAAACTCATTTATTAAATGTAATGCATCAGCCATAGCTTGAGTTGGATGATCTATATCGCATTGTAAATTTACAAGAGTAGGTCTTTGTTCTAAAACACCCTCATTATGGCCTTCTTGAACTGCTTTAGATACCTCTCTCATATAAGTATTCCCCTTACCTATATACATATCATCACGAATACCTATAACATCAGCCATAAATGATATCATATTTGCTGTTTCTCTAACTGTTTCTCCATGGGCAATTTGAGATTTGCCTTCATCTAAATCTTGAACTTCTAATCCTAAAAGGTTACATGCTGAAGCAAAGCTAAATCTTGTTCTTGTCGAGTTATCTCTAAATAGAGATATTCCTAATCCTGAGTCAAATATTTTGGGTGATATATTATTTTTTCTTAATTCTCTTAGCGCCTCTGCTATTGTAAATACCCCTTCAATTTCATCATCTGATTTTTCCCAAGTTAAGAAAAAATCATTGTTATACATATCCTTTAAATCTAAATCATTTAATTTTTCTATATACTTATCCATTAACGTCATCTTAATCTCTCTCCCTTAAATCTATATTTTATTTAATTATCTTTCTTCACAATATAAAGTTGGAACTGCTGCATAAACAGCTGCACATCTAACTAAGTCTTCTTTCCAAGTCTTTTCATTCGGAGCATGCGCTTCTTCCTCTTTACCAGGCCCAAATCCTATACAAGGTATTCCATATCTACCCATTATAGAAACTCCATTAGTAGAAAATGTCCACTTATCAACCTTAGGAGTACCATACATTCCTTCATATGCTTTAACCATAGCTTCTGTTGCTGGTGCATCTTCAGGAATTACCCATGTTGGGAAGTAACAATCTGTTGGGTAAATAAGGCCTGTCCAACTTGGTCTTTCATATTTATACATAGTAACTTCAGCATTATATTTCTTAGCAAAAGGTAAATTTCTTACTTCTTCTAAAGCCATTTCGTAAGTTTCTCCATCTGTTAAACGTCTATCTAGTGAAATTGCACACATATCAGCTACTGCACAACGGGATGGTGAGTTATAAAATATTTGTGAAACTGTTATTGTTCCTTTTCCTAAGAATGGATCATAGTGTAGATTATCATTTAATACTCTTATTTCTTGAAGAATATCTGCCATCTTATAAATAGCATTATCTCCTCTTTCAGGGGCTGATCCATGACATGATACACCCTTAACTTCTACTCTTATTTCCATACGACCACGTTGTCCTCTATATATATTTCCGTTAGTTGGTTCTGTAATTACAACAAATTCCGGTTTTATTTCAGATTCATTATAAATGTATTGCCAACAGAGTCCATCGCAATCCTCCTCTTGGACTGTTCCAGTTACAAGTACTGTATACTTATCAGATAAAAGTCCTAGATCCTTCATTATTCTAGCACCATATGTTGCAGAAACTATACCACCTAATTGGTCTGATGCCCCACGTCCACCTATTTCTGTTTCTGTTTCATATCCTTCATATGGGTCAAATGTCCAGTTACTTAATTCCCCAAGTCCAACTGTATCTATATGACCATCGTAAGCTATTAAAGTTTTTCCGGTTCCCATATATCCTAATACATTTCCCATTTTATCTATTTCAACTTTATCAAATTCTAAAGCTCTCATTTCTTCTGCAATTCTTTTAATAACACCTTCTTCTTCTGCACTTTCTCCTGGAATCGCTATTAAGTCTCTTAAAAAGCTAGTCATCTTGCTTTCGTAACCCTTAGCACTTTCTTTAATCTTATTGAAATCCATAATAATCCTCCTAAAAAGTTTATTTTTTATTACACCTATTTAATAAAGCAAATTCCATGCCAATCTTAATTTGAAACAAGTTATATTTTTCACCATGTATTCAGGCTTTTCTAACTAATCATTTATTATTAATTTCAGATAAAAACAAAAAAATTATCAAAATGATAAATTCTTATCATTTTGATAATCTTCTTTAACCCATTAGTTTACACATATTTGTTAGTATTTTATCATTTTGATAAACTATTCTAATCCATCAATTTTTCTATATAAGGTAGCTATTCCTATTCCTAATTTTTTTGCTGCAATTTTTTTCCCTTCTGTAGTATTTCCGTATTTTTCTATAGCTTTTTTTATATATAACTTCTCAATATCTTTTAAAGGTATTATCTGTTTAATATTTATACTTCTATCTATGTTATCGTTTAACAGTTCATTATAATTTTCTATAAATGATTCAGGCAACATAGATTTATCTACTACTCCCCTTTTATCTGAAAGACTAACCATAAACTCAACAACATTTTCTAACTCTCTTACATTTCCTTGCCATTTATATTTGCGAAACATTTCTAATACTTCAGCATCAATTTTACTAACATACTTATTAAATAAGTTATTATATTTATCTACTAAAACATTTACTAATAGATTTAAGTCTTTTCCTCTTTCTCTTAATGCTGGAACTTCTATAGGTATTACATTTAATCTATAATAAAGGTCCTCTCGGAATTTCCCTTTTCTAACTAGCTCTTTTAAATCTTTATTGGTTGCTGCAACAATTCTAATATCTAACGATGTAAGTTTATTAGATCCTATTCTTACTACTGTTTTTTCTTGAAGCACCCTTAGTAACTTAACTTGTAAATAAAGAGGCATGTCTCCAATTTCATCTAAAAATATAACTCCCTTGTTAGCTAACTCAAATTTCCCTATACGTCCATTAGCATTAGCTCCTGAAAAGGCACCTTTTACATATCCAAATAATTCACTTTCTAATAATGATTCTGGTATAGCTCCACAATTAATAGCTATAAAAGGCTTATTTCTCCGTTCTCCTTCCGCATGTATTGCTCTAGCCACTAGTTCTTTTCCTGTGCCACTTTCCCCTGTTATCAGTACTGTAGATTTTAAATTGCTAATACTTTTAATTTTCTTTTTTAATGATTTCATCGCATCAGATTCTCCAACTATATCAGATAAATTTGTCTTATTATTTCCGTATGTTAAAGTTACTGCTTCTTGCTTTATATTCATAAGTTTATTGAATATAAGTATTTTACTATACTCTTTTATATCTAAAGAACCTTGAATCAATCTTCCTACTACCTCATATTTAGTTTCATCTATTTTTATTTGATAAGTGCTATTTTCATTAAAATTATCGTCAGTTTCATCTATAGTAATTTTCTTACCTTTTACTGATGATTTTAACTTTAATTCATTTTCACCCTTTTTATTGATACTACTTATTAAGCTATTAGAACCTACAACAATTACTCCATCATTAACAGAGTTTACTATCTCTTTAAAAAATTCTAAGCTTTTTATTTGAATTATTTCCTTACTGTATTCTGATACCTTTGCTGCAATAAGCTCAGATATTTGTTCAATAAAAGATACTATAGTTGATAAATCATTTAATAATCTATTTTTTTGCTCTATTGTACTACATACTACCCCTATTACTCCAATAACTCTATTCTCATATATTATTGGAAAACTTACCTCCATTTTTTCTAAACAGTTATCCTTCTCCAAACATTTTCTACATAATCTATGCTCACCTGGATTCTCTATAAGTTGAATTCTCTTTTTATTAATAGTCTCTTCATATACGAAACCATTTTTTTTAATATTTTCATTTATTTTATTCTTAAATATTCCTGTACCTGCTATTCTATTTAAGCCTTCATCCACTATCTCAACATCAATCTTTAATATATTTGAAATAACACTAGCATATCTTATGACAGACTCTTGTATATTTTTTAAATATAAAGAATTCATATATCTATCCTCCTATGAAACGCTTAATATATTACTATTTTTATATTAACTTTACCTAATATAAAAACAGTAATATATTATAAAGTTATTTAATTTCTATAATTTGTCTCACAAGATGATTTTACCTTTTATTTCCATTTTATTCAACAAACAAAATAAAAATAGAAGTAATAAATAATTATTACTTCTTTAATAAAATTATTATTTTTTATGTAAATCTGAAAAATTACCACTATTTATAGCGGCTCTCTCATTTAAAAGATTTACTATAACCTCATTAACTGTCCAATTTATAGATGTTTCAGTTACTACAGCCTTAAGAATATTATTTATTCTTATTTTCTTTAAGTTGTCTATAAACATATTAATTTTCATATTTGAAATATTATTAAATATTATAGCTCTCTCTTTTCTTCCTTCTTCACAATTAGAGTCAATATTATCTTCTAATATATCCTTAATTGTACTATCTCCATTTTTTGAATATAAACATATCTGGTCTCTTAACCCTAAAATGCTAGCATAATTCTTAACAGCCTTAAGCTCTTTCCCATTAAAATTGCATAAAAGCACACAACTTCTTACATCATTTTCTAAAACATTATTTCTATCCAGTCTTTCAAAAGACATAATTTCACCTCTAATCTAAATTAGTAAATATTAATTGAAATTCTATCATATTTGATAATAAATATCAAAATAAAAATATCTATCAATCTGATAGATATTTTTATTAATCCTTTTTAAAATTTATTTTTAAGGCTTAATTGTAAGAGTATCAACTTTTCCACCTGTACTACGCTCTTCTTCTCTATAATTCTCTTCATAATCATCAATTACTTCTTGTAAAGATTCCTTAATTATAGATAAGATTTCTCTATCTTTTAATTCTTTTAGATGATCCATACATAAATCCATATTATTATTTTCTTCACAGCCAACGTTCTCTCTTAATTTTTTAACCATCATCTCACTGCCTGATCCGATAGCCCAAAAGCTTCCTTTACCTGAAATACCTTGCCATATAGCTCTACCTTTTACAGCTTTAATTCCATAAATGACAGGTTCATCATTATCAAAACCAACTACAAGTATGTCCCCTGTATAATCTATCAAAAGATTAACATATTTTTCTGCAATTAGTTCTGCTGTTTCTGCTACTGAAAGGTTATCAATACAATTTAAATTATTAAGATCATTTATTATTGTACTTACTGATTTTGTTATTATATCTTTACCACTTCTTAAAGTTTTTATTGAATTTGTATCACCTGCAAAAGCCACACCTACACCATTCTTTAACTTATAAAGCTTTTTACCATTATCCTCATGAACTTTTTCTCCATTCTTTTTAGTTATGGTAAGTCTAGTGTCTGCTGCAAGCATTATTTTATTTTCACCAATTACAGCAATTATAGTAGTAGCATTAGCAGTTAATGTAATAAGCATAAAAAATATAATAGTATTACAAATAATTTTTTTTAACAAGCTATACCTCCTCCTCTCTTTAATTATATTTTGTCAAATCTATTTATTTATGCTTATTAAAATATGTTATATTATGACAACTTATATCTTAGTAATAATGCTTTTTTCAAAACATAAAATCTTATTATTAAAATTTAATTAAAATAAAAAAGACTACTGCATCTAATTAATTTCTGCAATAGTCTAATATATTATTAACTTTATTTTTAATTAACTACTATATTTTTATTCTTTAATCTTTTATTTATATATTCTCTAGATATTTTATATATTACTGAGAAAGTAGGTATTCCTAATAACATTCCTAAAAGTCCAAATGTATTCCCGCCAATAAGCATAGCTAACATTACCCATATAGGTGGTAAACCTACTGAGCTTCCTACAACCTTAGGATAAATTAAATTCCCTTCAATTTGTTGAAGTACAATAATAAATATTACAAACCAAAGTGCCTTCATTGGATCTATTATTAAAATTATAAAAGCCGATGGTATAGTTCCTATAAATGCTCCAAATATAGGTATTAAAGCTGTCACAGCTACCAAAACACTAATAAGCAGCGGATATGGCATCTTCAATATAATCATTCCTATGAAGCATAACGCACCTATAATAATAGCTTCTATAAATTGACCTCCAATATAACTTGAAAAAGATTCATTTGCTACTTTCCCTAAATACATTATCTTATCAGCAAAATTATTTTTGCTAAAAGCATATAAAACCTTTTTCATCCCTAATTGTAATCTCTCTTTATTTAATAACATATAAATTGAAAAAATTAAAGAAAGTATAAAATTAACTAATCCACTAGTGAATCCTACTGTAATATTTACTACACCAGATAAAGATGTAACAACTATTTGTCCAGTAAATTGAAGAATCTCTCTCCATGCAGATAAAAAGTTATTCCATAAAGTATTTAAAACTTCAGTATTGCTAACATATTGACTTATTAATTCTTCAAAAGATCTTATATACGAAGGTACTGTATCAGTTAACGTCGAAATACTATCAATAAGCTGAGGGATTATAAATATTATTAAACCTGTAATTGCAGCAAATACTACTACAAAAGTTAAAGCTACTGATAAGGGTCTTTTTAAGCTTGAATACTTTGAATACCTTTTGCTATCTAAAACTTTAAATACTCTTTCTTCAAAAATTCTCATAACTAAGTTTAATATAAATGCTATAGCTATCCCAATAATAAATGGTGATATTATACCTATTGCATTTTTTCCACCTGAAATAATATTTTTAAAATTAAAAATTACATAAGCTATAATAATTGTATATGTGACTATTCCCCAATATTCTTTAAACTTATCTCCTAAAAAGTTCTTCAAATTTTAATTCTCCTCTCCTATCAAGCTATTTTTTCAAAGTATAATTAATGGATATTATACACTATTTTTCATAATAATAAAAACCTTAGCGAAAAATCACTAAGGTTTTAACACTTATGTTACATATTATTAATTAATTCAACTGTATCTCTAGCAATCATTAACTCTTCATTAGTAGGAATTACATAAATTTTAACTCTTGAATTATCTGTAGATATTTCTTGAATTTCTCCTCTAATTTCATTTCTTTCATTATCAAGTTCAAATCCTAAGAATTCTAGACCCTTTAAACTTTCTTTTCTTGTTAATGATGAGTTTTCCCCTATTCCTGCAGTAAATACAATAGCATCTATACCACCCATTACTCCAGCATATGCTGCAATTTGAGCTCTTACTTTATAATGGAATACATCTAACGCAAGCTTAGCTCTTTCATTACCTTGTTCAGCTGCATCTCTTACATCTCTAAAATCTGAAGAAACTCCTGAAATACCAAGAACACCTGATTTTTTGTTTAATAATTCATCTACTTCTTGCATTGTATAACCTTTTTCATTTATTAAAAATCCAATTACAGATGGATCAATACTTCCTGATCTTGTTCCCATCATAACTCCAGCAAGTGGTGTGAATCCCATTGATGTGTCAATAGATTTTCCGCCTTTAACAGCTGCTAATGAACATCCATTACCTAAATGACAAGTTACTATCTTAAGATCTTTTATATCTCTTCCCATAACTTCAGCTAGTTTATTAGATACGTATTTATGAGATGTCCCATGGAATCCATATTTTCTTATACCATAATTTTCATATAACTCATATGGTAATGGACATATATATGCTTCTTTTGGCATTGTTTGATGGAATGCTGTATCGAATACGCCTACCATTGGTACATTTGGCATTAACTCCATACAAGCTTTTATTCCTATTATGTTTGGTGGGTTATGTAATGGCGCAAGTGCATTACATTCTTCAACTGACTTTAAAACTTCTTCCGTTAATACTACTGACTCCGAATATTTTTCTCCCCCATGAACCACTCTATGTCCAACTGCTGCTATCTCATCCATTGACTTTATTACGCCATATTTTTCATCGATTAAAGCTCCTAAAACTAATCTAATAGCATCTTTATGATCTTTAATCTCCGTTTTAATTATGTATTTTTCTCTACCTTCAACTTTTTGAGTTAATAAAGAACCTTCAATCCCAATTCTTTCAACTAACCCTTGAACCATTGATTCTTCTGTACTCATATCAATTAGTTGATACTTTAATGATGAACTACCACAATTGATTACTAACGTTTTCATTTCCTTCTTCCTCCAAACTATAAAACTAATAATTTTAACATACTTTAATAATACATCAAAACTCACAAAAATGAAAATGATTAATTATTCTCTTTTGTCTGAAAAATCTGATAACTGGTGTGTTATGTTATTTTTATTTATTATTTTGGATAAACTACCATTGTATTAATACATAAGTAAAATGTAATAATCTTAAATTTAACTAGAGAGGAAGTGAAAATTTGTAAGGTTCTTTTAAAGCACCTTACTTTTCATTATGAGTAATGATAAACATGATAATAAAAATAATTTTACAAAGCATGCTATGCAAATTTTACCTGGTTTTTTAGTTTGCGTTATAATAGCTATAATAAGTAAAATAATAGCTAAACTTTTTTTACCAACTTTAGGTGCTGCTACAATAGCAATAGTTATAGGTATAATTATAGGAAATACGTTTGGTAAAAAGGATTACTTAAACAAAGGCACCAAATTTTCTGAAGGTACACTTTTATCTATTTCAGTAGTATTACTAGGTGGAACATTAAATATAACTCAGTTATTAGATTTAGGAATCATGGGAATAGTATTTATTGTTTTATTAATGTTGATAACTTTATTTGGAACCATTTTTGTAGGTAGAACTATGAAATTCGGAGAAGACTTCGTCCTTCTAATGGCAAGTGGTAATGCAGTATGCGGTTCTTCTGCAATAGCATCAACAGCTCCAGTAATCAATTCTAATAGCAGAGATAAAGGTATTGCTATTACAATGGTTAATGTTACGGGAACTGTACTAATGCTATTACTTCCACTTTTAACCTCATTTTTATATAATAATGAAACCTTTAAAACTTCTGCTTTTTTAGGTGGTATACTACAATCTGTAGGTCAAGTTGTAGCTGCAGCTTCAATGGTAAGTGAAGCTGTAAAAGAACAAGCTACAATCTTTAAAATAGTTAGAATAGTATTTCTTGTTGGGGTAGTATTCCTACTTGCAGCTTTAAAGAAAAAAAGCCCAGTAAAAGGTGTTGAAGCTGTTGAAGAAGAAATACATAGTCATACTCATCAATCAAGAATAAAAGTTCCTTGGTATATAATAGGTTTTTTCATAACATGTGCTTTATATTCATTAAATATAATCCCTCATAACCTTACTCCTATTTTAAAAGATTTAGATAACTTTATTGAAGTTATTGCTTTAGCAGGAATTGGCATGAGAGTATATATTAAAGACTTAATACAACAAGGTCCAAAAGCTTCAATGTATTGTGTATTTATAGCTCTTATTCAAATAGTAAGTGCTATAGTACTAATAGGAATTTTGCTTTAGAATTATAGCCATAAATTAATTTATGGCTTTTTTTATATACTCTTCTGTATAATGTAATTAAATATTATAAAAGGGGGTGAAAGTAAAAGATAATCTTTTACTTAAAACTATGATAAAATTTAGACTTGCAAAAAACGGGGATGAAAAAGAAATACTTAACCTTATTGATACTGTTTTATCAGAATATAGTCTTAGTCTGGAACCTTTTGGTGCAGATTTTGACGTTACAGATATCGATAAGTTTTATTTTAATAACGATGGATGGTTTCAAGTTATAGAAGATAACGATAAAATTGTTGGTTCAGTAGGAATATATAAAATAGATAATTCAACTTGCGAACTTAGGAAAATGTATATTTATAAAGAATATCAATGTAAAGGCTTAGGAAAAACTTTATTAGAAAATGCTTTAGAAGTAGCTAAGAATTTAGGTTATAATTATATAACACTTCAAACAAATTCTCTTCTTACAAGAGCCCTGCCTTTATATAAATCTTTTGGTTTTAAAGAAAACAATGATGAAGTTTGCTCAAGATGTGATATATCAATGAAAAAAGAAATAAGACTTGCATAAGTAAGTCTTATTTCTTTAATCTAAAAATATATACCATTCAAATTTAATTTTCAAACATTCCCAATATAATTTTTTCTCACTTTTGTCCCTCTACTTCTAAATACTTCTCTATTATATTTATTTCTTTATCTCTTATTTTCAATAAAATATTAACAATAACACTTCCTACAATTAATAATATTGTAGTCAAATAAATATTCACTATTAAAAGGTATAGTAATGAAAAGGAAAGAATTTGTGCAATGGTTTGAGATTTACTCTTCATATAAATATATTGCCTTATAAATCCAAAAGAATCTTTAATAACGAAATACATAAATACTACCCTTACAGACATTATTACTGTATTTATATAAGTAGACGCAATATAATTTTTTCTCACTTTTGTCCCTCTACTTC
>NZ_JACOOO010000017.1:0-37605 GCF_014287825.1 Clostridium hominis | reverse complement strand
CTCTTAATTCTTCATTAAAGAACATATTATTATATAACTCTTCTACAGCAGAACTTCTATTTTCAATCTGAGATTTATTTATTAAAGGCTGTTCTATAAAACTTCTTAATGTTCTTCCACCCATTGAAGTAGAAGTTTTATCTAATACCCATATTAGACTTCCTTTTTTAGATTTTTCTTTAAGACTTTCTGTTAATTCTAAGTTACGTCTAGAATTACTATCAATAGTCATAAAGTCAATTATATTATATTGTTCTAGTATATCTATATTAGATAAACTTATCTTCTGAGTATCGAATATATATTTAAGTAGTACAGATACTGCTATTTTACTGTTAATATTAATTGAATATAAATCTATGTTTATAAATTGTTTTTTTAACTCTTCATCAGTACAATAAAATTTAGAGTAATCTTTTTTAGTTATTAATACAGGTAAAGTTTCCTGAATTCTAATTATGATATTTTCACTTAAAGTGCTATCTACAATTATTTCCTTAGGAGAGAATCTAGAGATTTCTCCCAATAGATTATCTATAGAATCTGAGAAATAAGTTGTCTTGAATTCGCCTGTAGATATATCTGATATGGCTATTCCATATAAACCATTATTCTCGTATATAGACATCATATAAAGATTTTTATAATCATTATCACCATTACCATCTATAAAAGTTCCAGGGGTAACCACCTTAACTACATCTCTTTTAACTATACCTTTTGCTACTGATGGATCTTCTACTTGTTCACATATAGCTACTTTATATCCTTTCGATACTAATCTAGATATGTATGCAGCAGATGCATGAAAAGGGATTCCACACATAGGTGCTCTTTCTTCTAACCCACAATCTCTTCCTGTAAGTACTAGTTCTAGTTCTCTTGATGCTGTTTTTGCATCTTCAAAGAACATCTCATAGAAGTCACCTAACCTAAAAAATAATATACAATCAGTATACCTATCTTTAACTTCCATATATTGTCTCATCATTGGAGTCAACGTCATTTTCTTATCCTCCGTTTTTAAAATTTTATATTAATATATTATCACATTTTCATTTCTATTGTTAGACTATATATAACATAATAAAAAAGGACACTCTAATGAGCTGCCCTTTTTCTATACTTTATATCATTTTACCTAATAAAGAGAATGGTTGAGCTCTAGTAATTTCAACATTAACTAAATCACCTATCTTTACATTTTCTCCTTCAAAATTAACTAATCTACCGTTTCTTGTTCTACCTGAGTACTTTGTTTCATCATTTTTACTCATACCTTCAACTAGAACTTCAACAACTTGATTTTCAAATTCTTTGTTTAGCTTTATAACATTCTCATTAACAGCTTTAACTAATCTATCAAATCTATGATGTTTATCAGCATCATCGACTTGATTTAACATCATATCTGCTGGAGTATTATTTCTTCTTGAATAAATAAATGTAAATGCTGCAGAATATCCAACTTCTCTAACTAATTCTAATGTTTCAAGGAAATCTTCTTCTGTTTCACCTGGGAAACCAACAATTATATCAGTAGTTAAAGATACACCTGGTATTTCTTTCTTTATCTTATTTACTAGCTCCATATAATACTCTCTAGTATAATGACGATTCATCTTCTTTAAAATGTTATTTGAACCACTTTGTACTGGTAAATGTATTTGTTCACATAATTTATCACATTCTTTAATAGCTAAAATAACATCATCAGTTAAATCTTTTGGGTGAGATGTCATGAATCTAACTCTCTCTATTCCCTCTACTTCATTTATCATTCTTAGAAGTTTTGCAAAATTTATATCTTCTTCTAAGCCTTTACCATATGAGTTAACATTTTGACCTAAAAGCGTTATTTCCTTATATCCTGCTTTAACTAATTCTTTTACTTCATTTAGTATATCTTCAGATTTTCTTGATCTCTCTCTTCCTCTAACATAAGGAACAATACAATAAGTACAGAAGTTATTACATCCATACATTATAGTTACAAAAGCTTTTACATCACTTTTTCTATCTATAGGTAATCCTTCAACTATTTCTTCTTCCTTATTAAATATCTCTTTTATTTGAACACCTTCAGTTTTAACTCTATTTAGATATTCTGGGAACTTATACGCATTATGAGTTCCAAACACTATATTTACATAAGGGAAAGTACTTAATATTTTATCTGCCATTCCCTCTTGTTGCATCATACAACCACATATACCTATAATCAAATCAGGATTCTTTCTCTTTAAAGCTTTAAGTTGTCCAAGGTTACCAAACACCTTATTTTCTGCATTTTCTCTAACACAACAAGTATTATATAAAATTATTCCAGCTTCTTCTTTAGTTTCTGTTCTTGAATATCCTATATTCTTTAACATCCCTGAAAGCTTTTCTGAATCTTCTTCATTCATTTGGCAGCCCCAAGTTTCTATATAATATTTTAAATTTGTCTCTTGCATATTTAAATCTCCTTTGTGCAAATTTCTCAATCCTTGTATATTATAATAAATTTTTTATTCATTTTAAATAGAATAATGTAATTTCTTATAAGTAAATATGAATATTCCTTTTATCTCTCCCATCTAGCTATATCATATCTATGTTTAAAACCTATCCATTTATATAATGAAATTGCGTTAATGTTATTTTTATCAACTCCTAAAGCAAGCTCATCTATATTTTTTTCTCTAGCTTTACTAATTAGATTATCTAAAAGCAACTTACCTATCCCCATCCCCCTAAAAATATCAACAACTCCAAAATTAACAATTGTATACATTTTTCTAATATAAATAATTTGACCATAAGCTACTACAATATTATTAAGCTTCATAAAAATTGCCAAATCTTCAATATAATATTCTTGTTTAAAATCATTTTCTATATCTTCTACCTCAATAGGTACACGATCTATATTTCTAAATACATTATTTTGTATCTCACATCTTAATAAAGCCTCATTCTTAATATCTACCTTCTGAAATGAAACACTAATAATATTATTTTTCTGCTCACTATACCTATTAAGTAAATTTAATAAATTAGAATTATGCTGTACATTAAATTTAATATTCTCTATTTCGTCCCCTTTTTTATAATCGTCAACTTTTAAGGACATAATTAGAGATGGTCTCGCTTTTTTAAATCCTAAGTTGTTTAGTAGCTTATTGCTAGAACTATTTTCTATAGATTCATAAACTAAAGATTTTTCATTAAACTTTTTAAAAATATTATTATTTATTATATCAATATATTTATCTTCTACATATAAAGAAAAAACTTTAACTTGGATATCTATTGGAAGTTCATACCAGATATAACCTATAAACTCACCATTATACATAAAAAGTTTAACAAACTTCTTTGAAAACATTTTGGGAATAAAGGATTGATTAGTATAATACTCAAAAAAATCTTTATCATAGGTCTCTCTTTTAAAATTTTCTTCATATAGTTTCTTAAATTCATCTAAATTACTAGATGATAATCTAACTAATGAAACCATAGCAAACCTCATAAAATAAACTTTTTAAAGAAATATAATATATTAGAAAAGATTACACCTTTTAGATGTAATCTCTTTAGTAACTTAACCTATGTTTATAAATTATTCAGTATCTCTAATACTAAGAGCTATTTTTTTAGCTTCTTTATTAACCTCTAAAATTATGCATTTAACATCTTGGCCTATAGATAAAACTTCTGATGGATGATTAATGTGATTATGACTTATTTTTGATATATGAACTAATCCATCTAATCCAGGTTCTAGCTCTACAAATGCGCCAAAATCATTTATTCTTACAACTTTACCAAGAACTGCAGAACCAACTGGATATTTTTCTTCAACATTTGTCCATGGCTCTGGAGTTAATTCTTTAATACTAAGTGATAACTTTTTATTTTCTTTATCTAAAGCAATAATCTTTGCATTTACTACTTGACCTACTTTTAAAACTTCATCACATGATTTAACAAGTTTCCATGAAATTTGAGAGATATGAATTAATCCATCTACTCCTTCTACTTCAGCAAAAGCTCCAAAGTTAGTAAATCTTTTTATTTCAGCAGATACTACATCTCCTAGATTGAATTTTTCCCAAGCCTTTGATTCTTTTTCTTCAATTTGCTCTTCTAAAATTACTCTTCTAGACGCAACAATTTTAGATGGATTTTTTCTTGAGAAATCAATTAATCTAACTTCCATTTCTGTATTTACAAACTCATTTGTATCTTTTATAAATCTAACATCAATATGAGAAGCTGGAATAAATATTCTTACTCCATCAAAGTTTGCCACTAAACCTTTTTCTCTTGCTTCTTTTATAAGCACTTTAAAGCTTTCTTTTCTATCAAATAAACCTTCTAATATTTCTAATGTTTCTTCCTTTTTATACTCTAATCTAGATAAAACAACATAATTATCTTCATTTCTCAATTTAATTACTTTAGCCTTTATAATATCGCCTTGTTTTAAGTTTCTTAGAGTTTCTTCTAAATTCTCTGTGTATGTTAACTCGCTGAATGGAATAACTCCATCAGTCTTATAACCTACTAGAGAAACAAATACTTCTGATGATCCTATTTTAAGAATTTCACCTTGTATCTCATCTCCTATTTTAAATCTAACATCCATTTCATTCATTAACTGTAATTGATCTTCCATCTATATATCCCCTTCCATTAATTCAACTACTTCATTTATAATCCAATCTGGAGTAGATGCTCCAGCTGTAATACCTATTTTACTTATAGTCTTATCATTAATTATTTCCTTTGGTAACTCTGATGAATTTTCTATATGAATTGTACGATCACAATTTGTCTTAGCAATTTGATACAACTTTGTTGTATTAGAGCTATTTTTTCCTCCTACAATTATCATTAGGTCAACAGTTTTAGATAACTCTAAAACTCCTTTTTGTCGCACTTCTGTTGCTGCACATATTGTATTAAATGCTAAAAGTTCTTTTGTTATAACTGACAAATTTTTTATTGTATTTACCCAATTTTCCTCTTTTTCAGTAGTTTGAGAAACTACACATACCTTATTTGGGATTCTACCATGAAACTCACCATCTTTTGTTATAATTGCGTTATTATTACACCATCCATTTATTCCTATAACCTCTGGATGATCTTTATCTCCTAAAATAACTATTTGGTAACCTTCCTTTGAATATTTATTAACTTTCTTTTGAATATTAGTTACAAAAGGACATGTTGCATCAATTATTATTAAACCCTTAGATTCTAATAAATCCATAACTTCCTTAGAAACACCATGGGATCTTATTATAACTGCATCCCCTTTAGATAAGTTAGTTATTTCATCTAGGGAAATTGAAAATACTTCATTGTTTTCTAAAAATTTTACTACATCATTATTATGAATAAGTGGTCCTAAAGTATAGATCTTCTTTCCGTATTCCTTTTGGATTTTTGTTGTTTGATCTACTGCTCTTTGAACCCCAAAACAAAAACCTGCACTCTCAGCTAAAATTACTTTTCTTTTCATGCTGTTTATCTCCATTTGTTAAAATTTACTACCCAATAATATTATTGTAATTTATTTTTTATATAATTACAAATAAATTCTGTAACTTCTTTTATTGATAGATTAGAACTATCTATTTCGATGGCATCTTCAGCCATTTTCAATGGATCTACTTCTCTATTACTATCTATAAAATCTCTTTTAATTATATCACTTAATAATGTATCGAAGTTTACTTCTATTCCTCTACTAATTAATTCATTAAATCTTCTTTTTGCTCTTTCTTCAGCTGTAGCAGTTAAAAAGAACTTAAATGGTGCATTTTTTAATACAACTGTACCAATATCTCTTCCATCCATTAATACATCATACTTTTCAGACATTTTTCTTTGTAAATTAACTAATTTTTCTCTTACTTCAGGAATTGATGCGTAATTTGATACTATTGAACTAATTTCAGGCATTGTTATTTTATCCTGAACATTTATTCCATTTAAAATTAAATCATCATTTTCGAAATGCATTTCTAAAGTATCTATTAAATCTTTTAATTTTTCAATATCTGATGGCTCAATATTATTTTCTTTTGCCATTAAAGATACAGCTCTGTACATTGCTCCCGTATTTATATACATTAAATTAAATTCTTTACTTACTAATTTTGCTATAGTACTCTTCCCAGCACCTGCTGGTCCATCTATCGCTACAGATATTCTCATTTATTTGCCACCTTTCTTGATGCTAACCTTTTAATTTATCACTACGATTATATTATGAATTTGCTAAGTAAACAAGATTATTATAAATTTGTCCCTGCCATATATCCTGTAGATAACGCAATCTGAACATTATATCCGCCTGTAAATGCGTCTACATCCATCACTTCACCTGCAAAAGATAAATTTTCTATTATTTTTGATTTCATTGTAGAAGGATCGATTTCATCTATTGATACTCCTCCTGCAGTTACTATAGCCTCTGATAATGGTCTTAGTTTTTTTACTGAAATCTCGAAGTTCTTTAATAAATTTACTAACCTTTTTCTTTCTTCTCTAGTTATTTCATTAACCTTTTTATTTTTATCTATTCCTGATAGTTCTATAATTACCGGTATAATTTTTTGAGGTAATAAATCATCTAAAGAATTTTTAAAATCATTATTAATATATTTTTTAAAATCCTTTTGAATTCTTATGTCTAATTCTTTTAGATCTAATGCAGGTTTAAAATCTATAATAACTTTAAATTCCTCATTATTTTTTATGTATCTAGATCCACTTAAAGTTAGTGGGCCTGATATTCCGTAATATGTAAATTTGATTTCCCCCTGCTCTTTATATACTACTTTACCTTTTGACTTTATAGTTAACCCTATATTTCTTAGAGATAATCCCGCTAATTCTTTAATGAAGTCTTCTTTTATTTCTATAGGAACTAGTGATGGCTTTAACTTAACAATTGTATGTCCCAAACTTTCTAGCATATTAAAACATTCCCCAGTTGATCCAGTTAGCGGATATGATGCGCCTCCAGGAGCAAATATAAAGTAATCACCATAAATCTTTTTAGAATCATTAATCTCAACTGCAATTATTTTAGAGTTATCCATAATTATATTTGTTACTTTTGAATTTAATTTTATATTAACCCTAGCTTCTTTAAGCCCATTACTTAATCCTTTGATTATATCAGAGGATTTATCAGACTGTGGAAATATTCTTCCACCTCTCTCAGTCTTTAGTTTTATTCCTTGAGATTCAAAAAAGTTTATTGTATCCTCATTAGTAAATGTGTATAGTGCACTATATAAAAAATAAGGATTTCCAGGAATATAGTCAAAAAATTCACTTATTTCCTTTGCATTTGTTACATTACATCTTCCTTTTCCTGTTATAAATAACTTTTTACCAATTCTATCATTGCCTTCTAGTAATATAACATTATTATTTTTAGCAGCACTAATTGCTGCCATAATTCCTGCTGGGCCACCACCGATAACAACAACGTCAGCCATATAAATCCTCCTAAATAAATATTTAATAAAAATTAAAGGAATTAACAATTGCTAATCCCCCTAACTAAATCATATTCTAATATCCTGAGTTTCTTCCATTATAAGAATAAACATTAAAATCATGCCAAATCTTTTCTAGATCATTAAAAATATTAGATATTGTTTCTTTCTCTCTTAAACCAACGGCAACAATAAGAGCATTAATTACTGATAAAGGAGCAACTAGAGAATCAACAAAAGATGCCATATTACTTTGAGCTACTAAAGTATAATCAGCCTTTGCATCTAAAGGTGATAGATAACTATCAGTTATTGCTACAACCTTAGCCCCTCTGTCTTGAGCTATTCCTAAAGCATCTATAGTTTTTGAAGAATATCTAGGAAATCCTATACCTATAACTAAATCTCCTTCTCTTATACTTACCATTTGTTCAAATATATCTGAAATTCCATTTCCAACTGTTTTTACATTTTGTAAAATTAGATTAAGATAAAACTCTAAAAATTCAGCTAATGCCATAGAACTTCTTAAACCAATTATAAATATCCTCTTAGCTTCAAATATACTATTAACAACAGCATCAAAGGTTTCATAATCAATCTTTTCCATAGTTGCTCTTATGTTTTCCATGTCAGATTTCAATACGCCTTTTAATGTATAACCATTGCTTATATAATCATTTGAAAGTTCTAATCTTTGAACAGTAGTTAATTTTGTTTTTATAAGCTCATGAAGGGATTTTTGCAATTTAGGATAACCTGAGAATCCTAATTCTATTGCAAATCTAACAACAGTTGATTCAGAAACTCCTACAGCTTCTCCTAGCTTTGAAGCAGTCATAAAGGCAGCTTTATCATAGTTTTTTAATATATAATCTGCTATTAGTTTTTGTCCCTTACTTAATCTTGCAAATTTTGTTTGTATTAACCTCATAAGATCATTTGATTCACAATTATTATTCTTGTCCATAACTACCTCTTCTTATAATATAATAACTAAATAATTTTAGCATTCTTTATATTTTAAATCAATCTATTATTTTTTCTCAACTACAAATAATACTGGCGATTTATTGCTTCTATTGATAATTTCATGTTTCATAACTGCATATTTATTTTTAGGTAATTTGTATAGTAATTCTTGTATATAGTTATATTCACTCATACCTTCATCATGACCTCTATAAGAAGTAATTAGCATCATTCCCCCTGATTTAAGAATATCTATCCCTATTCTTATACTCTCTATAGAAGATTTATGACAAGTTGTAATAGCTTTATCTCCACCTGGTAAAAAACCTAAATTGTATATAATACAGTTCGCCTCCTCATTTATATATTCTAAAAACTTATGATGAGAATCATTAATCACTACAACATTTTTCTTTTGATTTTCTTTGTACTTCTCACAAGCAATTTTTTGTATATCAAACGAATATACAATTTCAAAATTATCCGCTAGAAAATCTGTATCAAATCCATTCCCTAATGTACCATCAATAGCTACTTTTTTTTCCTTTATAAAATTTTTTACAATACTATGTGTTAACGAACTAAAATCTGCTGTATAAGTAAACATAATTCTCCTATCTATAGACCTTTAATATAATTAATTTCTTCTTGAGTTAGCATTCTCCAACTTCCCTTTTTTAGGTTACCTAATTTAATGCTACCAACAGATACTCTTTTTAAAGCTATTACATTATGATTTAAAGAAGCACACATCCTTCTAATTTGTCGATTTTTTCCTTCATGAATTGTAATCTCAACAGTCGACCTTATAGTATTTTTGCCTGTCTTCTTAATTTTTATATTTTCTTCATCTATTATTTCAATATTAGCATTTGATGTAATATATCCACCTATGTCTATCCCATTTTTAAACTTTTCAATTTCTTTTTCTGTGAATTTTCCTTCACAAAGGGCAATATATTTTTTATCGATCGCTACTCTTGGATGAATTATTTTATTATATATATCTCCATCATTAGTAAGTAATAAAAGACCTGAACTATCATAATCTAATCTTCCAATAGGATAAATTCTTTCTTCTACATCTATTAGATCTAAGACTGTTTTTCTACCTTTTTCATCACTAGCTGATGTTATATAACCTTCAGGTTTATTTAACATTATATATACTTTATTTTCTTCTTTCTTTATAACTTTATTATTATATTCTACTACATCTGTGTCTATATTAACTTTAGTACCTAGCTCAGTTACAATATTGCCATTGACTCTAATTTGGCCCGATAAAATCAATTCTTCGCTTTTTCTTCTAGAAGCTACTCCGCATCTAGCTATGTACTTTTGTAATCTCTCTTCCATTAAGTTCACTCCATTTTTTCTATATTACTTTGTAATTATATCTTTATATATTTAGTAATACAATAAATTTACTCTTAAAATTTTAATATATACATTTTTATTTATTAATTAGATTTTCTTAAAAATATATGTTAAAGTATATATTGTATAAATTATACCAAATCTACTTAAAACTACAATGGGGTGAAATTAATGTATATTGAGAATGTAAAAAAAGCAAGAGAAAATATCAAAGATGTAATCGTTAAGACTCCTATTCTACATAGTAAAGTGTTTAGTGATATCTCAAAGAATACAGTATATATGAAATGTGAAAACCTTCAACTTACTGGTGCTTACAAGCTAAGAGGCGCGCTTAATAAGATAAAAGGGCTAACAGATTACGAAAAATCTAAAGGTGTTGTATGCTCTTCAGCAGGGAATCACGCTCAAGGAGTTGCATATGCATCAAGCTTAATTGGTGTTGACGCTACTATTGTAATGCCAAAAACTACGCCATATCTTAAAGTTCAATCTACTAAAAACTATGGTGGCAACGTTGTACTAGAAGGTAGTTGTTATGATGATGCATATAACGAAGCGAAAAGAATAGAAGAAACTGAAAATAAAGTATTTATACATCCATTTAATGATATGGATATAATATTCGGGCAAGGAACAATTGCTTTAGAAATATTAGAAGAAATACCTAATATAGATTATATAGTCTGCCCGATTGGTGGTGGTGGCCTTATAAGCGGTATTTCTTTAGTTGCAAAAGAAATTAACCCATCTATAAAGATAATTGGAGTGCAATCAGAAGGTGCCTCTGCAATGGCAGAAAGCTTTAAAAACAAAAAACTTACTCCAATATCTAGTGTTAATACTATTGCCGATGGTATTGCCGTTAAAACTCCTGGAGATAAAACTTTTGAGATTATACGTGAAAACGTTGATGAAATAATAACAGTTTCCGACGCTGAAATCGTTGATGCGTTTTTATTGCTTACAGAAAAGCACAAATTGATTGCAGAAGCTTCAGGTGTAGTATCTTTAGCTGCATTAAAAAAGTTAAACATTACAGGCAAAAAAATTTGCTCAGTTATTAGTGGTGGAAACATAGATATGTTAACTATTTCTACACTAATTAATAATGGGCTAGTTTCTGGTGGAAGACTATTCTGTTTCTCAACAGAAGTTCCCAATACTCCTGGACAACTTTTAAGATTATCACAATTATTAGCTAAAGAGAACGCTAATATAGTAAGTTTAGATCATGATAAATTTAAAGCAATAAATAGGATAAATAATGTTCTTGTCGAAGTTACTGTTGAAACAAATGGTAATTCACATATAGAAAAAATAGTAACGGCCCTTGAAAAAGAAGGTTACTCAATTAGAGTTATGTATTAACTTTATATAAGCTAGTGTATATATTACATTAGCTTTTTTTATATCTTTATATAATATAAGCCAATTAATTGTATATTATTTTATGTTTTATGTTAATAATTATAATATTAATGTTTAGTTGGTGATAAATTTGTTTAAATATATAAAAAAGCTTATACTTCCTGTGTCTCTTTTATTGATATTTTTTATATCTGTAAATTTAGATTCAATAAAATTTTATTATCATATAACAAGAGAAATAATAAAACTAAATAGTAACTTAGCTGTAATAGCTAGTAATTTTTATACAGAGCCAGTATCAGAAGTCTCATATAGGGATATAATTTATAAAAGTAGGGATAACATTGATTTAACACTAGATATTTATACTTCTAAAAAGGAGATGGAAAGTGGATCCCCTGTTATCATTTATGTTTTTGGTGATTCATGGATGTATGGAAATAAAAATCTTCCTGCTGAATTAGCACCTATAATTGAAACATTAAGGAAAGAGGGTTTTACTATAATCTCTACTTCTTATGAGTTATTAAAAACAGATGCCATATTTGACAAACAAATATCTGATATTAAAGATACTATAAGATGGATATATAAAAATAAAGATATATACAACTTTGATACTAATAATATTGGAATAGTATCCCCATCAGCAGGCTCACAACTTTCAATGATAGCTGCCTTTTCAGATAATGATATGTTTATTGGGGATTTATCTTTGTCAGAATATTCATCAGATATTTCATATGTAGTTGATTTATTTGGTCCTGCTGAGTTGGCTAAAATAAATGTTTCACTAGCCCCAAATGAAGTTGCTGAAAAATTTTCTTCCTATGATATTGATACAATTGCTAATTTATATAGTCCAATTAACTATATAAAAGAGGATCTTCCTAATACTTTGATTATTCATAGCATGGTAGATACTATTGTTCCATATAATAGCTCTTTAAAACTTTTTAATGAAGCTAAAAAGAAAAAAAACAACTTTGAATTTTTATCATTAGAGACATGTACCCATTACCTTGAGAACTTATCTACTAAAGAGGCTATCTCATTATATTTTAAAATATTAAGTTTTATATATACAAACTCATCAAATTAAGAAAATAGGAGAGTATTTAGCTCTCCTATTTTCTTACCTCTTAATAATTATTAAATTATATACTCATGCTTATAGGTACTACTAACAAAGTTTTTCCATCAATTTTAAACTTAGGTTCTTTAGGAATAATTAGTCCACTACTCTGTAACCTATCATTTAACGTACTATTCGATAAAAGTAAGTTTTCATAAAATTCTGGTTGCCCAGTTTTTCTTAATAGGTGTATATATTCACCATCTTCACAAACACGTATAACTTTTCCTACTATTTTACAAGGGCATCCAGCACGTTCGTAAATATTACCATAATTATTAAATAGGTATTGGTTATTCATCATTAATACTACATCGTTGTTGTTAGTTTTAATTATCACATCTTGAGTATTATTTACATTTAATGAATCTCTAAGAGTCATTAAGTAACTAGAAGCAACATTATAATTATATATGTCACTAGATGTACTCTTTGATAATGAATTTAAGGTATCACATCCTATACAATTGATTAAATTACAACATACATCTACATAAGACAATACAGAATCCTGTCCTATGATTCCATTAAGCTGTATATAATCACCTACTGAAATATCATCATTCATCCAATCATCTGATACATTTTTTAGTATGTTAGAATCATTCATGCCATTTATTAACTGATTGTGAAGTTCAAAAATAGTATAAATTCTTGTCAATTCCTCTTCCCTTCTTATAAATCTTCTACCATCAATTCCTTCAGTTTTTTCTTTAGTATTTGTTAATGTATCGGCACTATTATAATTTTTTCCTTTATATCCATCTCGCTCGTCTCTTATACATCTATCTTCCTCAAAATATTGCTCTCTATCTTGAAATCTGACATTTCCCGAAATAGTTCTATCTTCAATCCACCTAGAGGTTCTTTTTTCTATATAGCCTTCTATAACTAAAGAATTTAAATTCTTTGTTAACTCTTCATCAAGATAAATTAATAAATCTGTAAGACCTATCAAGCTATTCGCCCCTAATACAATCTTTATAGTAGTTATCTTATTCTATTGATAAGAAAAGTTTCTTAATTCAAATTCAATTTATAATAACTCTAAATTCGCAGTGGTTAATTTATATGTTACATCCTTTCTCTCAACTATTATGTTAATCTTGTCATTTATTTCTTTATCATTAGTTATTTTATTTAATAATTCCTTTGTAGGATTTATAGCATATGGTATACCTACTAATTTAAACATAGTATAGTCTCCTGCAGTATCACCATATGCATAGCTAGCAGATAAATCTATATCATATTTTTCTTTCATTTCTAGAAGAGCTTTTTGTTTACTTTCTGAATCCCACATAGGAATTACATCACCAGTATAATTATTATTTTCATCACTTTTATAAATAGTCCCTTTAAAATCATCCATATTATACTTCTGTGACATTTCTTTTACTAATTCATATGGCGAACCTGAGATAGCAATAACTATATGACCTTGATCTTGATGCCATTTTATTCTTTCTCTAGAAAAAGTATATACTCTATCCCCTTTTTGCTCTATTACTTTTTTAGCAACATGTTCTATTTGCTCTTTGCTTATTCCTTTTATTGCTTCTACATAAATATCTACCATCTTTAACAGATATGTATCATAATCACCTTGTCTTTTATCCCATAATAAATATGCAGGGCGTACTTCATTGTACCACTTCTCTTCATCAACCAATTCATATTTTATTATCTTTTTAAATACTTCTGTGATTAATCCTTCTCTATAAATTGTTCCATCAATATCAAAAAAAGCCGCAATTTTTTTCATATTGTCCTCCTTTGTTAAGTTACTTTTTATATATTCTAGTATAATACTAATCAATAATCAACGAAAACAATATACTAAAAAGTAAAATAATAAATATTATTAATAAAGATATAAGCGTTGGTATTGTAATATTAAAATATAATATAATAAGTTTAATTCCTGTAAACATTAAAACAAAACCTACTCCGTATCGTATGCATTTAAACATTGAATCTAACTTTACAAGTAAAAAATATAAACTTCTTAATCCTAAGACAGCTAATATATTTGAACTGTAAACTATTAATGGATTAGTAGTAATAGAAAAAATTGCCGGAATAGAATCTATAGCAAATATAATATCTGAACTTTCTATTAAAATTAAAATTAGCATTAATGGAGTTGCCCAAAGATGTCCATTTATTCTTACAAAAAACTTTTGCCCGTATATTTTGTTTGTAACAGGAATTATTCTTTGAACAAACCTCATAAAGAAATTACCTTTAAATTCTTCTGTTTCGTTATGCTTTGTAAATAATTTAATACTACTTATAACAAGAATAACTCCAAAAATATATAGTAACCAATGAAATCTATTTACAACAGCAATTCCTAAGAAGATAAATACAAATCTCAATATCATAGCTCCGAATATACCGTATGTTAAAACTCTATGCTGATAAGTAATAGGAATTCCAAAGCTTGAAAATATAACAAGAAATAAAAACAAATTATCTACACTTAAACTTAATTCTATAACATATCCACCTAAAAATTCTAATGCATCTCCCACTCCATATAAATAATAAATAATTATATTTACTATAATAGCAAGGCTAGACCAAAATAAAAAATTTCTTAATGCACTTTTCGTATACAATATACCTCTCCTCATAAATTACTACAAATTATTTATATGTGAATTAAGTTAAATATATATCTCTAACATAACATTATTATTTTTAATATATAAAAGCCAGAAATACTTTAATTATATTTCTGGCATAAGTTAAAGGATTATTTTTTTGTCATTTTTACTACAAGCTTAGCTAATACATGCTTATCATGTTGATTTCCAACATCCCAAAGTTCTTTTAGAAGTTTTTCTTCATCATTAGTTGGTTCAACATGATTTGCTAGAAAGCCACCAACTTTTTCAGCAATATTATTTATACTACTATTTGATAAACCTATGTTTTCACCCAAATCTACAGCTTTTCCTAAGGCATCTTTCCAATTATCCCAATCATTCGTATTATTCATGTGGCATCCTCCTAAAACTTTATAAACTTAGTATTATCCTAAAGATAAATACTATTCCATTTTAGAAAGGATATTTTTATTTATTCTAGTGTATAAGTTTTCCTGAATCATTTACATGAATTAATTCCTCTGGATAAGGCATAAAGAAACTCTGATTTGATAAATAATCTAAATCAAATCTTATTATATAGCCTTTTACTAAGTACAGAGGAACTGAGAAAGGTACTAACCCTTTTTTATACTTATCAATTGTATTCCAAATAAATTGCATTTCTTCTTGTGTTATATTATCTTTGAAACTATCAATAGATTTTAGTAATACATTTATATTAGATGTATATCTAGGGGCTCTTTCTAAAAGCTTATAAAGGTATTTTTCATACTCATTAAATACCATTTTACTATTAAACGAATCATCATTATAAATTAATGAATCTAAGAGTTTTGAATATTTCTGACTATATGCTAAAAATAAGAGGGTATTTTTAAGGTGAAAATCTTTTAATTTCCCTTTATCGTTACTCTTTTTAGCCTCTCTGAAACTCGCTAATACAAATATCCTAGTTAAAAAATGCTCTCTTATTTTAAAGTTAGTTAATCGTCCTTCATCTTCTATTATTATATTAGGATATTTATTTGTTATCCTCTGTACAAAAACCCCCTTACCTCTTTTAATTGCCGCACCTTTATCTATTGATGTATATATTTTTGCATCCTTTACTCCACAAGTTGGTGATTTATTTTTTAAAATAAATCCATCAATATCGCCTAAATCGCTTAAAAATTTCTCAGTAAATCCATCTAACTTTGCTGTCACATCTTGACCAGTTGTAGATACTACTAATCCACACTTATTGTCTTTTTGAATTATTCTTAAAACATCTCTTGGAACTGGTAGCCCTGAATCAGTTTCTGGACATACAGTTATAAACTCTACGTAATTTCTTAAGTTCTCTATAAAAACATTGTTTTCAATTCCACCGTTATATCTACAAGCCTCAAACCCTAAACATTTACTAATGACTAGAATAGGTTTAACATCATAATTCATAGAAATCTTCCTTTCTATATCTTCTTATGATATTTTCTGTAGTTTAAAGTTTATTTATTCAGTTTATGGTATGCAAGTTGTTATTCTACTTGTTTTAGTAATCTTTTAATTAAATCCATTGCTTTTCTTTCGCCTAACTCTTCTGGAACTATTACTATAATAGCTTTTATATCATTATCTGATGGATCCCATTTATAAGCTTGAAATTTTATTATTGAATCATCAGGTAAATATTCTTCTAATTCATACCCTACTTCTTCAGTAATTGTCATATATTCTTCAAATAATGTATCCTCATCTAAATCTTCTAAATTATAATTCTCTGCTATTTCTTCATTTAGTTCTGATATATCAATGCTTAAATTTAAAGCGACTATATCTTCCCTTTTAGACCCTTTACTCATATCTTTTATTACTTTAAATTCTGTATTTTCTTCAATTACTTTTATAAAGTCCTTACTATCTACAACTCTATTTCCAAATGCAATGTACATTTTAATTCCTCCTTGGCAATATTATTTAACTGTTATATTATTAGTCTTCGGGAATAGGCTGTCATAAAACTTGTCAAAGCAATCATCATTAATAACTACTTCCTCAGTATCATTTACATAAAACTTATTCATAGTATTTACTATTAAATCAAATTTTTTAATGTTATTTTCTTCAAGTAATACAGTGTAAAGATATGCTAAATGATCATCCATATATTTTTGAATATCTTTTAAATCCTCTTCAGAAATTTTATTATTTTTTATTAGCTCTTTTATTGGGCCATTTTTAAAAGCAAAATAAGTTGATGCTTTAGCTATTTGTGCTATATATTCTTTTGGTAATCTATTTGTCATTATGTAAAACTCCCTATTTTCTTAATAAATTTTATAAGTTATTATACTCATCTTCTTTAAAACCAACTAATACTAAATCTTCCTTAATTAATATTGGCCTTTTAACAAGCATTCCATTTGTTGATAACAAATCAATTTTTTCTTCATCTGTCATTACTTTCAATTTATCTTTTAATCCCATCTCCTTATATAGTTTTCCAGACGTATTAAAGAATTTCTTTATTTCTAAATTACTTTGACTTATCCACTTTGTAAGTTCTTCTTTAGTTGGATTTTCTTCAACTATATGTCTTTCTACAAAGTCGATATTTTTGTTTTGTAAAAATTTTTTTGCCTTTATGCAAGTTGTACATTTAGGATAAGATATAAATAATGTCATAACTCTACTCTCCATTCATTAGTTTTTAAATAATTTTATCATAATTGTCTATATATGATAAGTGAATTTTGATTTCTTTGGTGTTTTTTTAATATTTTTACCTTAAATTGTGTATAATTAATACTATAAACTTAGTGGAGGGATATTATGAATTATGCTTTAGTACAAAATCTAATAAATATAAGTGATTTTAGTTCAGCAGAATCTATATTAAAAAATAATCCTTGCAATGACTCTACTTGGCATTATCTATATAGCAAAGTATTGCTATCAAAGCAATGGTTTGATGAATCATTAAATCATCTTAAAATAGCTTGTGATTTAGCTCCTGATAACTATATATATAATAATGAGCTAATTAACCTTTTTGGAAGAGGCAGACGTTATAGCGACGATTATTATAGAGGTGGATATAGACATAGAAATCGTGGTTGCTCTTGTTGTTGCTGTGATGATTGTTGTTGTGACTGTAATTTTAGTTGCTGTGATTTAATATGTTTAGATAGTTGTTGCGAGTGTATGGGTGGCGATCTAATCGATTGTATTTAATAATAAGCGCTTAGATATAAATAATATATCTAAGCTTTTATTATTTTACTAATAAAAAAAATACTTATTCTAAACTACTTTCTCTAATATCTAATTTTCTTTTCATTCCATCTGAAAATGTATTTGGATAATTATTAGAATTTATAACTTGATACTATATAGAAATAAATCATTCATCCTTTTTTATCACTCTTTCTTTAAGTTAAGAATATATTATAATAATTCAATAGTTAATAAAGGAGCTATTTATATATGAATCCTTATAAGATCTTAGGCATTAGACCAAATGCATCTAAAGATGAAATAGAAATTGCTTATAAGAATATAATTGAATCTAACAATCTTAATGCTAATTCAGATAATCCAGTAGAATTTTTGACTGAAGAAAAGCTTTCAAAAGTAAATGAAGCCTTTCGTACTTTATCTAATGAAGGGAAATTAAAAGAAATACGTGATTTAATAGAATCAGAACAATTTCTTGCCGCTGAAACCGAATTAAATTTAATCTCTGATAAAAATAATGCAGAATGGAATTATTTAAAAGGTTTTGTTATGCTAAAAAAAGGTTGGTTTAGTGCCGGTGTTAATCACTTAAAGACTGCCGTAGAGTTAAATCCAGATAATGAAGAATATAGAGAAACTATGCAATTATTATCGAGAAAAGTAAGTCAAATTAGAGCTAATTATGCAAGAATAGCAGCACAAAATAACTCTCAAAATGATATGGATCTTTGTGGTGGAGGTTCTGGTGCTGGAATGGGTAATAGCGGAGATATGTGTGGTGGTAATCAAGGTAATGCTGCTAATATTCTAAACAGTATGGCAGGTAGCGGAAATCCTCTTGGTGGCGGTGGTAACCCCTTAGGTGGTGGAGCTAATCCTTTAGGTGGTGGTAACCCTCTAGGCGGAAACATGCAAAATGGTAATCCACTTCAAAGTATGTTAATGCAAAACCTAATGTCACCTAACAATATGAACATGTGTGGTAATGGTGGCGGAGGTATGTGTTAATTTATAACTCGAAGGAGCATCTTAATGTTTGGATATATTACACCTTTAAAAAGTGAGCTAAAGGTAAAAGAATTTGAATACTTCCGTAGTTATTATCATGGGTTATGTTATTCAATAAAAAACAACTTTGGGAATATACCAAGATTAACTTTAAACTATGATATGACCTTTATTGGATTTATCTTAGAAGGTTTGAGTAATGAATCAATAATAATTGAAAATAAAAGATGTATTAAGCATCCTACTTATGATATTCAAGTGATTAAAGATACAAATGCATTAAAATATGCAGCAAATTTAAGTATTACCTTTTTTGATTATAAACTAAAAGATAATATTAATGATGATGATAATAATAAAAGTAAAGTTTTTAATATTTTTCTTGGTCCATATAGTAAAAAAGCAGCTTTAAATCATTATAATATTAATTCTATTATAAAATTAAATTTAGCTAATTTGTCTAACATGGAAAAAGAGAAAAACTTTAATTCTTTAGACCAAATTTGTCATCCTTTTAGTAATATAATGGCTTCTATTCTTAAAGATTATCCTCATAACCTTTTTGAAGATTCTAATACCTTAAGGGATAAGTTATATAACTTAGGATATTGTATTGGTAAATATATTTATCTCATGGATGCTTTTGACGACTTAGAAGAGGACATTTTATCTAATCAATTTAATCCTCTTATAGTTACTCATAAATTAGATAGAGAAAACTATAAAGATATTATTAACGAGATAATAAATGAAATGGACTTTCTAATTTTAAGTTGTATATCACATTGCAAAGAAATTTTAGACTCAATTACTCTTTTAAAGCATAGAGAAATATTGAATAATATAATTACTTTAGGGATGACCAATGAGTTTTACCAAATCTGCAATAAAATGTACAAAAAAATACCTCCTAATAACTAGGAGGTATTTCAAATTACTTTTGGTATGCAACAACATCCTTCTTACTATCTTCTATTACATTCCCATCTTTATCTAAATCATATACATTGGTAACAGTAACCTTATTAATTTCACCATCTAATTCAGTAATTCTAGCTAAGAAATAACTATTTACTTTTTTGTCTAACTTAGTTGGTTCATCCATAGTTGTTACATATTTTCCAGTTGATGTTTCTACAATAATCTCGCATTTATTATTTTCTGATCCAAACATAAATTGATTTTTTGAGTCATTGTAAACTTTAACTCTTAGTATTCCACCTTCAAATAGCTTTATGTTCTTCGCTAAATTCAAAGTCAGTTCACCTTTATTATACATTGGAATATCATAATTTTCACAAGCAATTATTCCATCTGGTGAAATAGCCCATCCTTCTTCTTCTTTTATTAGGGCATAATCATAATTGTTTGTAGTCTCTTCATCATTAGCCTTTGATGTTATTTTTATAGTGGCTCTCTTTATTGTATCACTGTAATCTTCCATACTAACAAGCTCTGAACTAATTATTTTAGACTCTTTTCTTGATTTCTCTAATATTTTTTCAATAGTAGCTAAATCATACCCTGTTGAATCTACATATACATCTGCATATAATTTTGCTAATTCACTAACATTATCTTCTTGATTATCTTTAATAAATGTATCTACAAGCTCTTCTGGAGTTCCTAATCTAAGTGGTTCTACTTCTGTCTTAGCAACACATCCTACTAAAACTGAACTAGCTATACCAGCTACTAATAGTATTTTTAAAAATCCTTTACTTTTAAACATTTTCATTCTCCTTTGTAACATATGTTTTGTTATACTTATACATTATAAATCAAATCTATACCATTTCAAATATCTTTTTCTAATATTAATAAAAGATTCATTAAAATAATGAATCTTTTATTAACAACCTATATTATAAACCAAATCTTTCATGCAATAATTTCATAGCCTGTGAAAGTTTACTTGTATGAATTAAACACCAAATAGTAATATTGGAATCAGTAGTTTGTAGTACTTCAATATTATTTTCTGTTAAAGTGTTAATAATTTTAGCCATTATCCCAGGAACTCCTGTCATTCCACTACCAACTATAGCAATAGTACTACACTCTTCTACAGTTGTAAAATTAATATTAGCTTTAGTTAATACTTGATTTAACTTTTCTTTTTCATCAGCGTTTATTGTGAAAATTTGATGTGCAGGAAAAATGTTTATCAAATCTAAACTTATATTATTTTTGGCAATATTATCTAACAAACTTCTATAGGCTACATGATTTGGATTCTCTGACAATCTTACTCTAACTTGAATTCTATTATCTAAGTGAGTTATTCCAGTTATAAAACGTCTATTTTCATCTGATACTTCTTTAATTATTAAAGTCCCTTTACTATCTGACATTGTGTTCCTTATTACTATAGGTATATTTGCTTTCTTAGCTAAATCTACAGCCTTAGGGTGAATTACTTTAGCTCCTTGATCTGCTAGTTGATAAACCTCATTATAACTTACTTCATCTATTAAAGATACATCATCAACTAATCTTGGATCGGCTGTCATAATTCCATCAACATCAGTATATATTTCAATTTCTTTAGCCTTTAATGCTACTCCTAAAATGCAAGCTGAAGTATCACTTCCCCCACGTCCTAATGTGGTAAAAAGCCCATCTTTAGTAATACCTTGAAATCCTGTAACAACTGGAACTTTTCCTTCATTTAGCACCTCTAAAATTTTACCTGGATCTGTGTTTATAAAATTTGCATTAGTGAAATTATCATCTGTTAATATTCCTGCTTGTCCACCTGTTAATGGTACAGCTTTAATTCCATAATTATAAAGTGTATTACAAACTACAACTGAACTAATTATTTCGCCACAACACATCAACAAATCTTGAGCATTTTTATTATCACTTAAGAACTTATCTCCTACAATTGATAAT
Organism: Clostridium hominis; assembly: GCF_014287825.1. Taxonomy (NCBI): domain Bacteria; kingdom Bacillati; phylum Bacillota; class Clostridia; order Eubacteriales; family Clostridiaceae; genus Clostridium; species Clostridium hominis. The sequence continues at coordinate 15,496 of NZ_JACOOO010000017.1, read as the reverse complement.
AATGTATCTGTTGCATATGGATCTCCCTTTCTCCCCATAGCAGATACAACCACAACAGGTTTCATACCTTCATCTATAGCAGTTTTAACTTTAGCAGCTAATTGGTTTCTTCTTACCTCTGTAGATACAGATGTTCCTCCAAATTTTTGCACTATAATTTCCAAGGACTGTTCCCCCTTAAAATTTAAGCAGTGCTAAACTATTTCTATGCTCTCGCACGCTTAATCTTTGTTTCATCTGCAGAGATTACTATTACATTAGCTCCAACTTTAGTAACACATTCCCATGGAATTTCTACATATTCGCGACTAGATAAAAAACTAAATTTACTACCACTTACTCCTACAATCATATATTTCATATAGCCATTTTCATCTATAATAAAATCTATATTTTGAGCATTATCATATTTTTCAGCAGATTCTAAATTAAATATTTCAAATCGCTCTAATTCACTAAGCATTTTTAAACCATTATCAGGCTTTTTTTCATAGTATTCATAATCTTTCATAATAACTACCCCCTTACTTATACATAATTTTATGCGTTCAGGAGGTAGTTTATTACACTTCATAATACAATTATTGTTATATTAAATTAATATTATTTTATTATTGAATTTAATTTATTAATATCTATACTTTGACCTACATATGCGGAGCTAATAATTCCTGGTTTAAAGCATCTCTCCAATACACAGTCTATGTCCTCATTACTAATTTTGTTAATTCTATTTATAACATCTTCTTGAGTTTTTATTTTATTTTGTAATAGAACTGATTTAGCATTTGCAAACATTCTTGAAGAGGTACTTTCTAATCCTAAAATATAAGAAGCTTTTATTTTCTCCTTATTTATTTTAAGTGTTTCCTCACAAATTCCCTTATGACTAAATTCTCTAAGTTCTTTATCTATTACTTCTAATGCATTATCAGCAAATTGTTTACTTAATCCTGTATATATATTTAATGTTCCTATTCCTAAATATGTTTGAGGATATGAATATACTGTATAGCATAACCCTAACTCTTCCCTTACCTTTTGAAAAAGTATAGATGATGCTCCTCCTCCAAAAACATTATTTAATAATAATAACGAATAGGCTTTATCATCTGCATAAGGTAATCCTTGTAATCCAAGATTAATATGAAGTTGCTCTATTTGTTTTTCTGTGTATGCACTTTCACTGTGAAGGGAAGGTATTGTATATTGAGGTTGATATTTATCACTTGTATTCCAAGCACCAAAATAAAACTCAATTTTCTTTTTTAATTCATCACTATCAAATTTGCCACAAATACTTATTACAGAATTGTAAGGAGTATAATGTCTATCTATATATTGCTTTATCTTTTCTCTATTAAAAGATTTGATTCCATCTATTGTTCCTAATATAGGATAAGCTAAAGAATTACCACCAAAAATAGCTTTAGAATGAATATCATCCAATACGTCTTCTGGATTATCTTCACTCATATTTATTTCTTCAATTACTACACCTTTTTCTTTTTCTATTTCTTCCTCATCAAATTTCGAGTTTAACATCATATCTGATAAAACGTCTAAACATAGATCCATTTGAGTATTTAATGATTTCAAATAATAGCAAGTAGTTTCTTTGCTAGTAAATGCATTTATTTGTCCACCTATATTTTCTATTTCTTGAACTATATTCTTAGCTGTTCTTTTCTCAGTTCCTTTAAAGAACATATGCTCAATAAAATGAGATATTCCATTTTCATCTTTCGTCTCATTTCTTGAACCGTTTTGAACCATTACGCCAACACTTATTGAATTAACATGTTCAATATATTCAGTTACTACTCTTAAACCATTATCTAATGTATATAAATTAAACATAATTTCCTCCCTAACTTTGTTACTTTGCTTTTAGTTTATTTTATTACTGCTATAATTATTCTTTATATTAAAAAAAGAGAATTTAATAATTCTCTTTCATTAGTATTTTATTCGCTTTTTTCTTCATCATCAGGTAAAGCATCTTTTCTTGATAGATTTATTCTACCTTGTTGGTCTATTTCAGTTACCTTAACTAAAATTTCGTCTCCTACAGAAACGATATCTTCAACCTTGTTTACTCTAGCCTTATCTAATTTTGAAATGTGACAAAGTCCTTCTTTATTTGGTAATATTTCAATAAACGCACCGAATGTGGCTATTTTAGTTACCTTTCCTAAATAAACTTCACCTGGTTGCACTTCTTTTGTTAATCCTTCTATAATTTTAATAGCAGCATTAACACCATCATGATCAGGAGAAGATACAAATACTGTTCCATCTTCTTTTATGTCAATCTTAACCCCAGTATCTGCAATTATCTTATTAATTACTTTTCCACCGGCACCGATGACATCTCTAATCTTTTCAGGATCAATTGTAATTGTTGATGTCTTAGGAGCAAATCTAGAAACTTCTTTTCTTGCTTCTGGTAAACATTCATTTATTTTATCTAAAATAAACAATCTTGCTTTTCTTGCCCCTGTTATAGCATCTTTTATTACCTTAAAGCTTAAACCAGCAATCTTAGTATCAACTTGAATTGAAGTTATACCTTCAGTTGTACCAGCAACCTTAAAGTCCATATCCCCAAAGAAATCTTCTATCCCTTGAATATCAGTTAATACTTCTTCTTCTGATAAATCTTCAGATGTAATAAGGCCCATAGCTATTCCAGCTGCCGGTCTCTTAAGAGGTACTCCAGCTGCTAGAAGTGCTAAAGTTGACCCACAAACAGCACCTTGAGATGTTGAACCATTAGAACTTAACACTTCAGATACTAATCTAATAGTGTATGGGAATTCTTCTTCTGATGGTATTAATGGCTCTAATGCTCTTTCTGCTAAAGCACCATGACCTATTTCTCTTCTACCAGGTCCTCTTAGTGGTCTTACTTCACCTACTGAATAAGCTGGGAAGTTATAGTGATGCATATATCTCTTAGATTCTGTTTCACCTATACCATCTATTATTTGAATATCTCCAACTGCACCTAAAGTAGCAACTGTCATTACTTGAGTTAATCCTCTTGTAAATAATCCAGTCCCATGAGTTCTTGGTAATAGATCAACTTCACATGAAATCTTTCTTATTTGATCAAAAGCTCTTCCATCTGGTCTTCTTCCATGATTTAAAAGCATATCTCTAACTACTGCTTTTTGCATATCATATATTATTTCTTTAGAATCACCAAAAGTGTCTGCATATTTTTCAGCAAATTCTTCAGCAATCTTATCGTTTACTAAATCCATTGCAGCATTTCTCTCATCTTTATCAGTAATCCACATAGCTTCTTTAATCATATCACCAGCAAAAGCTTCGATATCAGCCTTTAAATCACTATTTGGCTTGTAAAGTACAGGTTCATCCTTTTCTTTACCGAATTTGCTCATAGCTTCTTCTTGGAATTGAATAATATCTTGACACTTATCAAATCCATATTCGATAGCTTTTATCATGGTATCTTCAGGTATTTCATCTCCACCTGCTTCAATCATCATAACTCTATCCTTTGTAGCACAAACAGTTAATTGAAGAATACTCTCTTCTCTTTCAGTTGATGTTGGATTTAAAACAAAGTTTCCATCGATTAGTCCCACTTGCACCGCAGCAACTGGAGTAGTGAAAGGTATACTAGATACGCATAATGCCATAGATGCAGCATTAATTGCTAGAATTTCTGGTAAGTTATCTTGTTCTACAGATACTACTGTACAAACTACTTGAACGTCATTTCTATATCCTTTTGGGAATAAAGGTCTTAGAGGTCTATCTACAGCTCTTCCAAAAAGTATTGCATTTTCAGAAGGTCTTCCCTCTCTTTTAATAAATCCACCTGGAATTTTTCCTACAGCATATAATCTTTCTTCATATTCAACACTTAATGGGAAAAAGTCTATACCTTCTCTTGGTTTTTCTGAAGCATTAACATTTGTTAATATTACTGTATCTCCATAGCTCATAAAAATAGCTGCATTTGATAGCATTCCTACTCTACCAAACTCAACTTTCATATTTCTACCTGCTATATTTTTTTCAAGCACATTAATCATTTAATAACCTCCTTTCAGGTCTATCATACAAATATAATTTTTTAAAATAATAGAGCGGAAAAAACCCGCTCTAAAGATTATCTTCTTAAGCCTAATTTTGAAACTATAGCTCTGTATCTTTCGATATCTTGAGCAGCTAAGTAGTTTAAGAATCCTCTTCTTTGTCCAACCATCATTAAAAGACCTCTTCTTGAGTGGTGGTCTTTTTTGTGCATTTTTAAGTGACTAGTTAAAGAATTGATTCTTTCTGTTAATAATGCGATTTGAACTTCTGGTGAACCTGTATCACCTTCGTGTCTTCCGAATTCATTGATTATTTCTTGCTTTCTGATTTTATCCATCTTTCTTACCTCCGTAAATATATCCCCTATGACCATGAAATGAGAAATCACCCTCATATCTTAGAAATAGGTTTTCCATAAAGAATTATAACAAACTAATTATGTCTTGTAAATATAAATTAATTATTTCCTACAATTTTGTTGTATTTATAACTACAATACGCTTATACGTCTATTTTTGTCTTATAATTTCTCTATTTTCAGCATATCTTTTATCTTTTTTTAATTGACATACTAATTCATCGAGTCCATTAAATTTCATTTCATCTCTTATTCTATCTATAAAGTATATTTTAATTTCTTCATCATATATATACTCGTTAAAATTTAATATATAGGTTTCTATAGTTAATTCTTTCCCATTTACTGTAGGATTATTCCCAATTGATGTAATTCCTTTGTATATTTTACCATTTATTTCGATATTAGTGTAATAAACACCTACTTTAGGAATTAACTTTGGTGTGGTTAAACTAATGTTAGCTGTCGGAAATCCAATTTGTCTTCCTAGTTTCTTTCCGTGAACTACATTACCAGTAATTGAATAATGTCTTGATAACATTTCATTAGCTATAGATATATCACCATTTACTATTTCTTTTCTTATACGCGTAGAGCTAACTACATCATCTTCATATATGCATGGTTCCATTACACAAAGTTCATAACTGTATTTTTCTTTTAGTTTTTTTAAAAGTTCAATATCACCTAGATTTTTATAACCAAATCTAAAATTAAATCCAACAACAATTCCACGTATAGAATAGTCATTGCATAACCATCTTATAAACTCCTCAGGATCCATTTTCATTACTTCTTTGTCAAAAGTTTTTAATGCTAGAATATCAACATTTTCTTTAAGTAAAACATCAATTTTTTCTTTATTAGTCATTAGTAAATCTAGATTGTTTTCAGCCATTATTACTGTTCTAGGATGATTTTTAAAAGTAAATACCATTGATTTACCTTCATTCTCCCTAGCTAAATCTTTAACTTTATTAATTAAAGATAGATGTCCAATATGAAGTCCATCGAAGCTACCTAAAGCAACATAATTGTTTCTTTTGGGTTCTAATAAATTAACATTATCTAATACTAACATTACCTTCTCCTAAGTAATTAATAACTTCTCTATCTTAAATCCATTATTATTTTTACAGCCAATTCCTAACAAATTATTATCTTCATCATATACTCTATATAATTTATTTTGAATTACAGTATCTTTTGTAAATCTTGAATCAAAAACATTAACTCCATTAATTAAAAGTTTAGCAAATTTATTTGTTACAACTATTCTATCAAATTCCTCTAAAGCATTTTCTATAGTAATTAAATTTTGAGTTAAAGTTTCAGTGTTTAGTTCATTTATATTAACTGAATTATCTATTGAAAATCTAGAAGTTTTTAATCTACATAATTCTGTCATAGCAGCGTATACGCCAAGTCTTTCTCCAATATCAAAACATAAGCTTCTTATATAAGTTCCTTTAGAACAAGTTACTTTCATTGATATATAAGGATTGTCTATTTTTATATCTTCAATATTATATATAGTAATATTTCTTCCTGGCCTTTCAACCTCTATTCCTTTTCTAGCTAATTCATATAATCTTACTCCATTTTGCTTTAAAGCTGAATACATTGGTGGTACTTGACAATACTCTCCTTTAAAAGAGTTTATTGCATTTAATATTTCCTCATCTTTCAATAGAGAACAATCTCTTTCTTCAAGAATTTCACCTTCTAAATCATATGTAGTTGTTCTTATACCTAGCTTAAAAGTGACTTCATAGATTTTTTCTGAATCCATTATGTAATCTATAATCTTAGTAGCTTTACCAATGCATATAGGTAAAACTCCTGTTGCTTCTGGATCAAGTGTACCAGTATGTCCAACCTTTTTGATTTTACATACCTTTTTAACTTCTCTAACTACATCAAAAGATGTCATTCCTTTCGGTTTAAAAATATTTAAAACACCATTCATTTTCTACAACTCTTTCTCTATTTCTTTTAAAAGAATTTCTTTTGCTTCATTTATAGATTTATCTTTAACTGATATTCCTGCAGCTTTAGTATGTCCTCCACCACCAAAAATCTCAGCAATCTTTCTTACATCTACATCGTTTTTTGAACGCAAGCTACACTTTACGCCATTTTCAACTTCTTTAATTAAAAGTGTAACTTCTACACCTTTAATTTGTAAACCGTAAGATATAATATCAGATGTATCTCCAATTTCTATACTAAACTCATTAGCAAAGCTATTTGGTAATTCTATTAAAGCCACTTTACCACCTAATACTAATTTCATATTACTTATTACTTTACCAATAAACCTAACTCTATCAAATTCCTTATTATCGAAAAGACTTTGATAAATATAAGTATTATTTACACCGATCTTTTTTAAATTGCTAGCAATTAGTAACGTTCTATCAGTTACATTTGAATGTCTGAAACAACCAGTATCTGTAACTAAAGATGTATAAAGACATGTAGCAACATTTAATGTTTTTTCATTATCTATAGATAAATCTACTCCTAATAACCCTAGAAGTTCATATACTATTTCAGCTGTAGCAGAAGCTGTTGTATCTACATAATTACTGTCTCCGTAAAAATCATTAGAAAGATGATGATCTACATTCAATAATACCCCATTAAAATTACTTAAATTAGCACAAACTCTTTCTAAGTTTCCACAATCTAAAACTATTACAACGTCTGTATCTTGAGTTGGTTCTGTTATATTTCCTGTTACTTCATTCGAAGCTGGAAGATAATTAAGATTTTCACTTAACTTATCCTTTGATATGATGTAAGCGTCTTTATTAATAATACGTAATCCTTGTAGAAGTGCAAGGACACTACCTACAGCATCACCATCTGGTGATACATGGTAGGTAATGCCTATCTTTTTTGCACCTAATAATATTTCACTAATAGACTTTAAGTCCACTTTATTTATCCTTAACCTTTGCAATTAACTCTTCAATATGCATTCCATAATTAATCGAATCATCTAATTCAAATAATATTTGTGGATTATATCTTAAATTAATTCTTTGACCAATTTCTCTTCTAATATATCCACTTGCATTCTTTAAGGCTAAAAACGTATTATTTTTTTCTTCTTCATCTTTTCCGAATATACTTACAAAAACTTTTGCATATCTTAAATCCTTAGTAACTTTTACATCAGTAACAGAAACCATTGCAGTAAGTCTTGGATCTTTTATTTCATTTCTTATTATATTACTTATCTCTCTTTTTACTTCTTCGTTTATTCTTCCGCCTCTATAGTTAGCCATTTAATTCACCTCTTAAAGCTCTTTTCTTTTAATAGCTTCCATTGAATATGACTCGATTATGTCTCCTTCTTTAAGGTCATTGAACTTTTCAACGCTTAATCCACACTCATATCCTCTAGCAACTTCTTTAGCGTCATCTTTAAATCTCTTTAAAGAAGCAAGCTTTGATTCAAATATAACTATTCCATCTCTAATAACTCTTATTTCAGAACTTCTTACTATCTTACCATCTATTACATAGCATCCAGCTATAGTTCCTACATTTGAAATTTTATATGTCATTCTTACTTCTGCTTTACCATTAACAACTTCTTTGTATTCTGGATCAAGCATACCAATCATAGCTGATTTAACATCTTCTATAGCATCATAGATTATTCTATAAGTTTTAATTTCAACACTATCTTTTTCAGCTTGAGCTACGGCATTGTTATCAGGTCTTACGTTAAATCCTATAACGATGGCATTTGAAGCTGCTCCTAAAGTTACATCAGTTTCAGTTATAGCACCTACAGCACCATGGATAACTCTAACCTTAATATCATCGGTAGAAAGTTTTTCTAAAGATTGTTTAATAGCTTCAACTGAACCTTGAACATCAGCCTTAACAACTATTGATAATTCTTTTACTTTACCTTCTTGGATTTGGCTATATAAGTCTTCTAATGAAACTCTATTTGATGATTGATGGCTTTCAGTTCTAATTTTTTCTTTTCTAGATTCAGCCATATTTCTTGCAGTCTTTTCGTCTTTAACAACTACAAATCTATCACCTGCAGCTGGAACTTCAGATAAACCTAATACTTCAACTGGAATTGATGGTCCAGCAGATTTAATCTTCTTTCCTTTATCATCAAACATAGCTCTGATTCTACCATAAGTTGATCCAACTAATATTGAATCTCCTACATTTAAAGTACCATTTTGGATAAGTAAAGATGCAACTGCTCCTCTTCCTTTATCTAACTTAGCTTCAATTACAGTTCCTTTACCTTTTCTATTAGGATCAGCTTGTAATTCTTGCATTTCAGAAGTTAAGATAACCATTTCTAAAAGACTTTCTAGATTTTCACCAGTTTTAGCTGAAACAGGAACACAAATTGTATCTCCTCCCCAGTCTTCTGCAACTAAACCATGTTCAGTTAACTCTTGTTTAACTCTATCTATGTTAGCACCTGGTCTATCTATTTTATTTATAGCAACTATCATTGGAACTCCAGCAGCTTTACAGTGGTTAATTGCTTCTTTAGTTTGAGGCATTATTCCATCGTCAGCAGCTACAACTAATATAACTATATCAGTAACTTGTGCGCCCCTTGCTCTCATGGCAGTGAAGGCTTCATGTCCAGGAGTATCTAAGAATGTTATCTTTTCTCCATTTAAAGTTACAGTGTAAGCACCAATATGTTGAGTTATTCCACCTGCTTCACCTACAGTAACTTTTGCATGTCTTATAGCATCTAAAAGTGATGTCTTACCATGGTCAACATGCCCCATTACTGTAACTATTGGAGGTCTCTTTTCTAAGTTTTCTTCTGAAGCTTCAACTTCTTCTTCAAACTCTTCTAATTCGTTATTTTCTTCTTTTCTTGCAACTAAAACTTCATATTTCTCACATACTTTTTCAGCAGTATTAAAATCTATTTCTTGATTTAATGCAGCCATAACCCCTGTGAATATTAAAGTTCTAATTACATCATTGCTAGGTTTTCCAAGCTTTTCAGATAATTCTTTAACTGTAATAGTTTCACCTATTTCAATAACTCCTGATGCAGCTTCAGCATTTCTTTCAATTTCTTCCTGCTCTAATTGTTTCTTAGTCTTCTTCTTTTTTCTTACACCTTTATTTAACTCTTCAGCTAATTCATCTTCATATTCATCAACTATGGTTTTCTTTTCTCCATCTTCTGAGCTACTATCTGAAGATCCACCTAATAATTCTTTTATAAGTTCTGCATCCTCATCTTCTATTACACTCATGTGGTTTTTCACTTCTATGCTAAATTCATCCATTAATAAATTTATTAAATCTTTCGAGCTAACATTAAGCTCTTTTGCCAATTCATATACTCTAATCTTTGACAATAAAATCACCCCCGGTTAATTTGTTACTTTTTCTGTTTTGTATAATGACAATAGTTTTTCTGCCATATTTTTATTTTTTAATGCTAAAATTTTTATTTCAGCTCTTCCAATAGCAATTCCAAGCTCTTCTTTTGAAAAGTCCTCTATTAAAGGTATTTCTTTTTCAGCGCAATGATTTCTAAACTTTCTTCTTGTACTATCTGATGCATCATTAGAAAGAATTACAAGATATAGACTGATTCTATTTCTTTGTTCATCACATTTACTATAACCTTCAATCAAATTTCCTGATCTTTTTACTAAACCTAGAAAATTAAAAAATTTATTCATTTTCTATCTCATTCCTTAGTCTGTTGTATATTTCTTCATCTATAACAACATCTAGATTTCTACTTAATCTTTTTGCTTTAAAAGCCTTTTCAAGACATTCAGCATTTTTACAAACATATGCTCCTCTACCGGATTTTTTGCCAGTTAAATCTACTGAAACTTCCCCTTCCGGGCTCTTAACAACTCTTATAAGTTCTTTTTTAGGTTTCATCTCCATGCATCCAGTACACATTCTTAATGGTATCTTTTTTACTTTCATAAAAAAATCACCTCTATTCAGTAGCTGCTTCAGCTTGAGATTTGCTCTTTATATCTATCTTCCATCCAGTTAATTTTGCAGCTAATCTAACATTTTGCCCTTCTTTACCTATAGCTAATGAAAGTTGGTTATCGTCAACAACAACCTTAGCTGATTTATTTTCTTCATCAACATCTACACTTAATACTTTTGCAGGACTTAAAGCACTAGCTATAAACTCTTCTGGAGCTTTACTCCATTTTATTATATCTAATTTTTCACCTTTAAGTTCATTTACTATATTTTGTACACGTGCCCCTTTAGGTCCAACGCAAGCTCCCATCGGATCAACATTTTCATCATGAGAAACCACAGCAACCTTGCTTCTTGAACCTGCTTCTCTTGATATACTCTTAATCTCTACAACACCTTCATGTATTTCTGGAACTTCTAGTTCAAATAATCTTTTAACTAGACCAGGATGTGTTCTTGACACAACAACTTGTGCTCCTTTTGGTGTATTTTTAACTTCTACAACATAAAGTTTAACCTTTTCTGGGAATTTATAGACTTCTCCAGGCATTTGTTCATTTGGCCCTATTGCTGTTTCAAGCTTACCTATATTAACAAATACGTTACCTTTATCTTTTCTTAATATAGTACCAGTAATGATATCATATTCTTTTTCTTTGTATTCATTATATATAATGCTTCTCTCAGCTTCTCTAATTCTTTGAGTCACAACTCCTTTAGCAAGTTGTGCTGCAACTCTACCAAAGTTTTTAGGTGTAACCTCAAAATCAACTACATCGTTTAAATCATACTTAGGATTTATTTCCTTTGCTTCCTCTAAACCTATTTCCGTTACATTATCAAAAATTTCTTCAACAACTATTTTTTGAGAATAAACGTGAATCTCTCCGTTGTCTCTATTTATTGTAACTTTTACATTTGCAGCTGCAGAATTAGGTCCAGCATAATTCTTTTTGTATGCAGCCTCTAATGCATCCTCTATAGTTTCAAATAATAAATCCTCACTAATACCTTTTTCCTTAACAATTTCTCTAAGAGCTCCTATAAACTCCTCATTCATTTTGATTACCCTCCTTGCTATATTTCCCCTTCTAAGTTTGTAGATTTTATCTTATCTTTAGGAATAGTTTGTAATTTTTCGCCTTCTAATTCAACAATTATATTATCTTCATTAACTTCCTTTAAAATTCCTTTAAAGTTCTTATTTCCATCTAATGCTTTAGTTAATCTTACTAAAACTTCTCTGCCAACAAATTTTACATAGTGATCATTAGTAAATAATCTTCTGTTTAATCCTGGTGAAGAAACTTCTAAGAAATAAGCTTCTTTTATTGGATCTACTTCATCTAGTACATCACTAACTCTTCTTGAAAGAGCTTCACAGTCAGATAGGAATATTCCCCCATCCTTATCTATATATATTCTTAAATAATACTCTCCATTTTCCTTAACATATTCAATGTGATATATTTCTAAGTTAAGTTCATTAGCCATAGGCTCAACAATTCCGTAAATCTCTTTAATTAAAGACTCAACTTTCATATTAACCCTCCTTTACAATATTCAGTTTTTTAAGTAATTTAAAAATGTACGTAAAAACGCAACTAGGTAAAGTAGTTGCGTTCAAATAGAAAAAGCGGGAATTTATACCCCACTTTGTTTTTAAGCTATTAGTAAATTACTTCTTTTTAAATGTTAACATACTTCACTCTAAAATTCAAGGGGTATATATTACATTTATTACCCTATTTAAAATTTACCCAATTTTAATCATTTTATTCAAATTAAAATTAATTAACATATCACATAAATAATTCTTTTAATAATGGTTCAAATAAAATTCCATTTTTCTCATCTGAATTTTCTAAAGTTGTAATATCTACAGCTTTTTTTATAAAATCACAAGCTTTTTCTACTGATTTTTTAAAATCCAAACCATTTACTAACATTCCACAAATAATAGATGTAAAAATATCACCCGTTCCACTATATGATTTTTTATTATAGCTACTAGATACAAAAAAACTCTCGTTGTTTTTTCTATCATAAGCAAAAGTTATTACTTTATCATCTTTAACAACACCAGTTATTACAACTTTTTCAGGACCTAGCTCGCTAATCTCCTTAGCTATTCCTAGTAGATTATCTTCATTTGTAACATCATTATAGGCCCTATCAGTTAAAATACAACATTCAGTTAAATTCGGTGTTACTACATCAGCATGCCTAACTAATTCTTTTATTCTGTTACACATCTCCTCTGTGTAAGTTTTATACTTTTCTCCATTATCACCCATTACTGGATCTACGACGATTAAAGCTTCTTTATGTTTTTCTATCAAATCTATTACTATATTAATTTGATCCTCAGAACCTAAAAAGCCACTATATATACCATCAAATTTCAAATCCATACTATTCCAAGTATTAATATACGGCTTCATTTCACCAGTAAAATCAAAAAAATGAAACTTTGGATAATCTGTCTGACAAGATAAAATCGCTGTTGGAAGAGGACATGCTTGTAAACCTAACACAGATAATATAGGTATAGCTGCAGTTAAGGAACACCTACCTATTCCAGCTAAATCATGAACTGCTGCAACCTTTTTGACTAACTTTGACACTATTACACCACCTATAGTTCTTCTGTACTACACAAAAACATTATATTATAAATAATCATTAAATAACTCAGCTACCTTTTCAAAGGCTTTTAAAGACTTTTTAATCTTTTCATAATTAACGCAATAAGAAAGTCTAAAATAACCCTCACATCCAAAAACAGATCCAGGAACAGCTAATATGTTAAACTTTTTTAATTCATTACAAAACTTCTTATCATCTTTAATAGGAGACTTTGGGAATAAATAAAAAGCCCCTTGTGGTTTTAAGCATTCAAATCCCAAATTAGTAAGATGATTATATAGTAAATCTCTATTTTTCTTATAAATATCAACATCAACTTCTAAGTCTAATGACATAGATACAACCTTTTGAAAAAGTGATGGTGCGTTAACAAATCCCAATACTCTATTAGCAATATTTAACGCTGATAATATTTCTGATAAATAATCCAATTCTGGATTTACAACTATATATCCAATTCTTTCACCTGGTAATGATAAAGACTTACTGTATGAATATACTATTAAAGAGTTCTTATAGTATTTAAGAATATACGGCACACATTCGCCATCATATACAATCTCTCTATATGGCTCATCGGATATTAAATATATAGTAGTCCCAAACTTTTTTGAAGTTTCTGTTAAAATATTGCTTATAGCTTTTATAGTTTCTTCAGAATAAATTATTCCTGAAGGATTGTTTGGAGAGTTAATTATTATAGCTTTAGTTCTATCTGATATTTTTTCCTTTAACTCATCTAACTTTGGTTCAAAAGTATCTTCCTTACAAGAAACTATTATAGTTTTACCACTATAATTATTAATATAATTTATATATTCACCAAAATACGGCGCTAATATTATAACTTCATCTTCCGGATTAATTAATGTTTTCATAATAATATTAAGTCCACCTGCAGCTCCACAAGTCATAATAATATTTTTATCCTCTAAAGAAACTCCTTTTGTGTTAGTTAAATGTTTAGCTATATTATCCCTCACAGAAAAATATCCCGAATTATTCATATATCCATGGATATCTAATGGACTTTCATCATTTAATATTCTCATTATATTTTCTTTAATCTCATTTGGAGGAATTACACTAGGATTTCCAATACTAAAATCGAAAACATTTTCCTCACCATATATTTTCTCTAACCTCTTACCTTCATCAAACATCTCTCTAATAACAGAGTTGTTTTGCATTAATAATTCCATACTCTTTGACACCATATTAAACGCCCCCTTTTAATAATGTTGTTTTATTATTCCTATTGCTACCCCTAAAATACTTACCTCTTTATTAGATAAATTTATTTCACTATATCTGCTGTTTGCAGGCATAAGCTTAGGATACTTATCATTTGTATTCAATATTTTCAATGTTGCTTCACCATCTAATGATGCTGCTACAATATCGTTATTGTAAGCTGTATGCTGCTTCTTTATAACAACTAAATCTCCATTAAAAATATTTTTATCAATCATACTATCTCCCTTTACTTCAAGTATAAAGGTATCTTTACCTCTTTCTAGCCACCCTGATGGAAGATAAAAACTTTCTCTTATTTCATCATTTATTTCAATTGGATTACCAGCTGCAATCTGATTGAATACCGGTATCTCTTTTAATTCGTCTTCTTTAAATACTATATTATCTTGTAAATATATTTCCTTAGATCCACTTAAACTATCTATATTAAAATCAAATTCACTTCTATGCTTTAAATTAATATATTTAAATTTATCCATATAATCTACCTTTTTTACTTCATTATTAATAGCAAAGTTTTTTAAAACATACGTTTTATTTTTAAACTCATCTTCTAAAAAAGTTGTCTTCTTTCCTTTAACAAACCACGAATCAACTTCCATATCCTCTTCGGTATTTATTATAAAAGTCAAAGAAGATGTATTAGATATATTGTATAAAGAAGTAATGAAGCTAATCTCACCTTTACTAATCTTCTCTCCACCATCTACTATTATATGTTTATACTTACAATTAATATTTTTGCTAAACTCTTTTGCAAATTTAATACGATCGTACTTGTCCATAAATTGATTTTGAAGCATTTTTTCATTGTACATTTCCATTAAGTTATATAGTAATCTTCTTGATATAGAGTTTTTTCTTGCTCTCTTTACAACACCTGTTCTATTGCTATTCATATATTGGTCTAATGTAAAATTAGAAGATTTAATCCAAAGAATTTCATCCAACAAATTTTCTAAAGATAATTTGTTAATTAACTTAGATTTCTTTTTACACTGATTAATAGCTTCAGTAAAGCTCTCATCTTTCATTATACAAATCAAAGAATCTTTAGATTTATATTCAAGATTTATATTATTATGTACTTTGTATTTATTACAATATTCTAGTATAAGCTCTGGTAATGAAAGAATTGTAACTTTATCATCTATAGAAGAAAAAAGAAATCTAAGT